>JAGVLX010000017.1 GCA_020054065.1 Parachlamydiales bacterium
ATCCTGCAGTTTTAACAATAACAAGCCAGGACACACACGACAACCACGGTTTATACAGGAATTTTTGTCCTGTGTGTCCTGTGAGTCGTGTGTGTCCTGGCCTATTTAAACAGATGCCCCAATTGTCACCGACGCAGGAATCCTAATTTTGTTCATTAAAATCGGACGGCTGACAACGGCCTTGTCGATCACCACCGGAACGATCGGTATTTCGTTCAGACTGTGATGATACAGATCAGAATTTTTTAAATTATAGATCTCTTGTTCTAGATTGGTGTGATTGATAAAAATGCAGACCGAAATCCCATTGCGTAAACATTTTTGGATCTTTTGCATGCAGTGTTTGCTACGCTCAAGTCGTTCAATCGTAGGAATTTGTACAACTCTTAACAAGCGGTACAATTTTTTTAAGAACCACGAATGATCCTGCTCTCTTTCAATGAAAAAACGTAATCTTCGCCGCTGCGAACCTAACATTAACAAGGTGTCATTCCAGGCGGTATGAGTACAGATATACAACGCGGGAACATCCGGAATATTTTCTTTGCCGATCAATAAGGTTCTAAAGTGGAAACGGGAAAGCAGCATCGCTAAAAAACGGGTGATGTAATCAAACAACTTGACCGTCCAGATTAAAGTCGCGCCCAGGGTGAGAAATCCCATGATCGTGAATCCTTGGTCGGCCTTAAGTTCGAATATGGCCGAAATCAGGTACAGGAATGCTGAAGCGCATAGGACGCCGAAAAAACTCAAAAAGTTGGTCGCTGCCACCACCTGTCCGCGCGAGGTGTTGGGACTGGTCACTTGAATATAGGAATCGAGCGGAATCATATAGATCCCCCCGCACATGCCTAAAATAATCACAAGCGGCACAACTGCAATTAGATAGCTGGAAAAGAAATCGAGCATGAACAACGAGATTGTAATCCCTAGAGCTCCGATCGGTACTAACGCCAACTCGACGATTTTGCCGGAAACCCGTCCAGCTAACATCGAACCGGTCCCAATTCCCAACGAAGTCATCAAAAAGAGATATCCGCCCTGCACATCGGATAGATTCAGCGAATGAACGGCAAACGGAATGACATTCAATTGGATGAAAGCCCCGACAAACAGAAAGAATGCGGAGCCTAAAATGGCCGCCAATAAGAGCGGTTCTTGACGGGCCGTTTGCAAGGAGTGTTTTAAGGTAGCAAAGATCTGCAGATTGAATCGGGGGTGGGCTCCGGATGGCGGCGTGTGTTCGATCCCAAAACTTGTGATCACACCTAATAAAGAGATAAAGGTGACGATAATCGTACAAAGGATAAAGTTACGGCTCGTCACTTCGGTAAAGAAGGAGGCCAGAAACGTTCCTAAAATGATGGCCAAAAAGGTGAAGGAAGTCATTAAACCATTGGCTTTTGAGATCTTGTCAGAATTGACAAGTTCGGGAATGATCCCATACTTGGATGGCGCAAAAAAGGCGCTTTGGGTGGCCAATAAGAATAGGGTGACATACGCTCCCCACTTGCTTTCATAAAAGAAAGAAAGAACCGCCCCGCCCATGATGATCAGTTCAAAGATCTTGGTTAGCACAATGATGTCCCGTTTGCTGTAACGGTCGGCCAATGTTCCAGAAGTTGTTGAAAATAAAAGAAATGGAATAACAAAAATCGCGCCGGTCACTGACAAAAAGGTATGGCTGTTCTCGATTCCTTCTTGCTGGATGAGAAAATAGACCACCAACAATTTGTAAATATTATCAATCAGGGCGCCGGTGAATTGGGTGCAATTTAAATAGGTAAATGAAGTTAAGTGCTTACTTATAAATGCCTTCATTTAAATCCTTTCTTTAGTTTCTAATCTTAAATATGAAAATAACTATTATAATAGCTGATGGAACCCCTTTTGCGACATTAAAATTGCATTAGGCTGCCGCTTTCCAGCCGGTAAGAGTTTCTTTGAAAAAGACGGGTGAATCATAAAGAGTATCTTCAAGAAGAGCGATTTCTTTTAATGTCTTTGAAATCTTACCATTCTGATTATCAATATGTTCTTTATATAACAATCTCAGAAGGAGTTCTGAGGGTTTTGGAATTGCTGTTTTCCCTTTTTCCCAACGATGAATGGCTTGTTCGCTGACTCCAAGAATAATAGATAGAGTTTTTTGTGACATAAGGAGTTCGTTTCTTAAAAAACTAATCTCTTGGCTGGTGAGATCTTTTTTTTGATTAACAAGATACATTCCAATGGCTTTATGTAGGCCATCAACATCTTTGATTGAAATAGCTTTCCCTCTTGGCGTATCGATAAAGGTAAAACCATTTTTCAAATAAATATTTTCCAAGCCACATTCTGTATAATGATAAGTTTCCATAACTCTATTAAATAACGGTTATAACTTCTAAATAATCGGTTTTTACTACAACTACGACCTGAACAGTTCGCCCTGCGCTATAACGTTTTAGTTTGATGCGCAGGTCCCCGTACTGATCAAGGTTCGGTCCGTCGACTCCCTTTCCATTCCTTAGAACATCAAAAATTTGTTGAATAGAAACATTTCTTTGTTTCATCCTTTCACGTACATGTGGACAATCGAAGAAAACTTTTTCAGAATCGTTTGCCAGTGAATGCGTTTTTTTAACCAGTTCTTCAAGGACGGCAGATCATCCGGTTTTTCCAAGGAAACAATTTCAGCCACAAAATTCCATAAACTTCAATTGAATTATCAAAATGATAGTCACTATAACATACCAATACGACTATCATTATGATAGTCATATTGATATATATTAGAAAGCATTATTTTAAATTAATCAAAATTCTTCCTTGCGAAGGCGATGAGCTAGACCTATAATTTATCCCTATGGACCGACCTTTAAATGTCTATCAAAGCAATCGTCTAGAAATTCTTTACCAATGTCTTAAGAACGGGCTGTTTATTAAAGATCGCCCCTTTGAACGCAGGCTAGTCATTGTCCCAAGTCCGCTCATGAAATCCTGGCTTTACTGGCAGCTTGCCAACGATCCGGAATTTCACATCGCAATGGGGTTGGAAGTGTGCTATCTCGACCAGGGAATTCGCGCCATTTGCCAAACCCCGTTTAAAAAAGTTCCGACGCGCACTGAACTTGCCTTTGCCATTGAAGCAACGATTCAAAAAAAATTGAATCATCCCGATCCGCTGTGGGCGCCAATCCGGAATTATCTTGGCGTAGCCATTGAAGAGCCGCTTACCAGGCAACAACAACGTCGCCTATTGAAGTTATGCGATCAGCTAGCGGGGCTGTTTAATCAGTATGGCGAGTATGGGGGCAGCGTTGTCAGCGGGTGGAACGGAAGGGAAGGGTGGCAGCAAGCCTTATGGAATGAGCTTTACCATCCTGATCGCATTTGGGATTATCCGGCCCGTATCTTAACCACAAGCGCCAATGCAAAAACCAACCGCCCCTTATCGGTGCATGTGTTTGCGTTGAGCTATTTACCGGCAATTCACCATCGTTTCTTGGAAACCTTAAGCCTCTCGCAACCGGTCCATTACTACTTGCTTTCGCCATGCAGCGTTTTCTGGAGCGATTTGAAATCAGACCGGCAGATGTACGGGATGTTGAAGCGGCAAGCAGATACGCCGCAAGCGGTCCACTTGGAAGAGTTGTTGCGCGACCGCAACCCTTTGCTGGCTAATTTTGGGCGGCTTGGGCGCGAGATGGCGCAGCGATTGGAAGAGAGTTCCGCTGCTATCCATCCCTTATATCAGGTGCATAGTCAAGTGTTTGAAGAACCTGCCTATCATGACCTATTAACAGGCGATGAACTTCCGTTCCCAGCCCGTCAACCCTTAGATCTTCTCAGCGCCGTACAAGCGGATCTAACTTTGCTGCGCAATCCGGACAAATCAGAAAAAGTGGATTTAGACCGCACTGACCGGTCCATCGAGGTGCATGCTTCGGTTTCACGCAGTCGTGAAGTGGAGGTGTTGTATCATCAACTCCTCCAGATCATCGATCGCCATCACCGCGAAGAAGATCCGATCACTCCTTCTGACATCATTGTGATGGCGCCTGACATTTTGGAATATGAACCGTACATCCGGGCGATTTTTGGTAGTACGGCGAGCCAGCTAGATTTTCAATTATATGATTTAAAACGCTCGCAAAATGCCCTCGTCCAAGCATTTTTGCGTTTGATTCAACTCGCAGAAAGCCGCTGGGAAGCCCCTGAAATTTTAGCGTTGTTTGAAACGCCTGAGTTTCAACGCAAGCAGAGGCTGAGCGGAGAAGAGATCCGGCAGTTTAAGCGTTGGATTGAAGAGTCTGGGATCCGTTGGGGAGAAAACAGTGCGCACCGCCAGGCGATTCTTAAGCGCGATCATGGCATAGAGGGGATCAGCACACCGCAAAGCACATGGGAGTTCGGGTTTAAGCGGCTCTTAAGCGGCTATGTGTGGCGTTTTGATTCCAAAGAGCGATTATTAGGAGCTTTAGACACGCTGCCGATTGTCCCCGTCCCGCATATGGATATGGCGCAAGCCGAGCTGTTGGGTAAATGGATGGCGCTGTTGACTCAATTACGCCGGGATCTGAGTGTTTTGGACGGCACAGCGAAGTTACCCTTGAATGAATGGGAGCAGGTGCTGCAAAGGCTGTTTCATACGTATTTAACCACTGAGCGCAGCGATGAAAAAGAAGTGGCCGGGCTCATGCAGCTGTTTCAAGAGCTAGGGCAAGCGGGAAAGCGGCTGGATCAAGAAACCTTTGCGTGGGCATCGATTCGGTATCAGTTGTTAAAAGGGGTGGAGAAACAAGAAATCACCTACCGGGAAAACCATTTGCAGGCCGTACGCTTCTGTTCACTGCTGCCGATGCGTGCGATTCCTGCCAAAGTGGTGGTGTTAATGGGCATGGAAGAAGGAAAGTTTCCCAAACCCAGACGTGAAGATCCCTTGAACCTCATCCACAAAGATCCGAAAGCTGATTTTTGCCCCGCCCAAACCGATTACGACCGTTATTTATTCCTGGAAGCCTTGCTGTCCGCACGGCGCTACTTTTTATTGAGCTACCATCTTCATTCGGCTGATGACGGCAAAGAGCTGTTGCCTGCGTTGGTAGTCACCGAACTGTTGAACTATCTGGATAGCGCCTACACGTTAAATGGACAGAAACCATCTGATTCACGTGTTCAGCTCCATCCCTATTTTGGATTCGATCAAACCTGTTTCCAACCCCATTCGCCGATCAAAAACTACGCTTCTCATGATTATCATACTGCTGAAGCTTTTTATGGATTGAAATCTCGCCCTCCAAGAATTTCCGAAGAGGCTAAGATCGAATCTGTCCAGCCTAAAAAATTGACCATCAAAGAATTGACTGCCTTCGGCAAAGATCCGATTGAATATTACCTCAAACACAGCCTGGGCATCCGCATCGAAGAAGCCGAAACAAAACAAGTGCCAGGTGTTGAAGATTTTGATTTACCCGCTCTGGTGAAGCACCAAATCAAACAAGATCTGTTAACACATTCCGCGCCACAAATTTTGACCAAACTCTCAAAAGAAGGAATTCTTCCAGCGGGGAAATTGGGAGAGGCCATCGCTCAAAAAATTGAAACGGATGCAAAAGAGCTGCATGCCCAATTGCACGAGTGGGGCGTAGATTCCCAACAATTGTTTAATGTAGAATTCAGCGCCCAAATCCAAGAGATTAGGAAATTGCCGGATGGCAACTGGCAGGTGCCGGCCGTGCTAACCCGCTATGGCCTTCTGACCGGAACGTTAACCGATTTACTGCCGGAAGGGATGTTATTTCTCAGCAAAAATGCGCTCCAGCGCTATTGGATCAAAGTCATTTTGTTGAACCTGCTTCCGCAGCAGATTGTTAAACGATCCATTTTTGAATTGACAAGCGATCCAAAACAGCAAGAGCTTGTTTTAGAACAACCTGAAGGGGATTTAGATACCTTTTTAAACTTCTTTGCCACCTGTTCTCAAAAACCCACGTGGATTTATCCTGGATGGCTCAATAAGCTAATTAAAAATGATTATCCCGGATTCATGAAAGAAGTCGTGCATGATCAAGGCGGGTTTGGAGGATTCTACTCAGCCAGCGCAACCTGGTTTAAGGGACGTGTGCCGTTAAGCGAGCCGCAATTTCTGTTTTGGAAGGAACAAGCGCGGCACGTGTACAAAGGAGTATTAACATGAGTGCTCCCTTTAATGTCTTAGATCGCCACTTAAAGTTATTCAACAATACCGTCATTGAGGCCTCAGCTGGTACTGGCAAAACGTTTGCGATTGAAAACCTGGTTGTGCGGATGGTTTTGGAAGCGGAACGAAATGATCGTAATTTGAATCTGGAACGGATCTTAGTCGTGACCTTTACTCGTGCGGCCACGCGGGAGCTTAAAAAGCGGATACGCAGCCACTTTGTGAAGGTTAAAATGGCTCTGTTGGCTGGCAAGCAGACAAGCGAGCTTCCTGATTATATGGAGGCGTACCTAGACGATCCGGAATTTGCGGCCAAAGCGTTGCGCAAAATCGATCAAACCTTATATGGCTATGATGCCGCCCAGATTTTTACCATTCACGGTTTTTGTGAAGCGATGTTGAACTTGCATGGGTTTTGGAGCGGTCTCTCAGTGGGGCATGAAGGTACGCTGACTCAGGCAGATGTCGGTAGCGTCGTAAAAGATTTTTTCCGAACCGACTTCCAATCGTACGCGATTGATGGATCCACCATTAAATCGTTTGGTGATTTAGAAGAGACCCTGACCTATACGATGACCAACAGTCGAGCCATCGATCCAGCCAGCCAACAACCCATTGCAAAAATGGCGCTTAGCTGTCAGCAGATGTTACAACACTATGTCGACCACGAAGATAAATTTCATGCAGATGCGCTTTTGGATAAAATGGCAAAGGCAATTCGTTTGCAGGGATTTGTGAGCCAAATTCGGCAGCAATATGATGTGGCGATTATTGACGAATTCCAAGATACCGATCCGGTGCAGTGGTCGATCTTTAAACAACTCTTTTGCCACGCCGATTACCCTGGCAGCGTTTATCTGGTCGGCGATCCCAAACAATCCATCTACCGTTTCCGCAATGCAGATATTTACTCCTACCTGGATGCTGTAACAACCGTCGGAAGCCAGATTGCGTCTCTCGATACAAATTATCGCTCACAGCAATGCCTGGTGGCAGCGTTGAACGACCTCTTTCATCCTAACAATTCTCCTTTGCTGCTTAACCTGCCGCGTCAACGCAGAAGTGTACCGTACAAACATGTTAAAGCCGCTAAACAAAGCGCATCTAACGAACAATCGCACCGTGGAGCGGTCCATTTTTGCATTGCAGAGGGATTTACAGATAAACGCGGAGCTTATAGCGACAAAGTAATGCAGAACCAGGTGTATTTTCCCTTCATTACCGATGAGATTTTGCGCCTGCGTCAAACGGAAGGGGTTCAATTCAAGCAGTGGGCCGTTTTAATCCACAATCACCGGCAAGGGCAAGAGTTTGCCGACTATTGCCGCGCGTTGAATATCCCGACCATCCAGCAAAAACAAAAGAAGTTTAGCGAATCTCCTGCGCTGCCTTTGATCCAGGAACTTCTGGCGGCGGCCAGCAACCCGTTTGATTTAGGCAAAGTGAAAATGGCACTCGTAAGTCCATTATTCCACTTTACCTTAACCCAGATGCAGCTCATGGATCAGGACGATTTCAACCAATGGGTTAGCTTATTTCATCAGTGGAATGCCCGGTGGAAAACAGAAGGGGTTGCAGCCTGTTTCGAAGCAATGCTCAACCACTGCGCAGAAGGAATGACGATACGAGAGCAACTGGTTGCCTATGACCAAGGTGTCTTGTACAACGAGTTTAAACAAATTTATGAACATCTATCCGATTACGAGTATCAATGTAAAACCACGCCTCAGCAGCTTTATAACTATTTGGTGACGCTTGGAGATGACGCCAGCCAAGAGGACCCGCTGACTATCGCCCAAGATGCGTCGCAAAATGCGGTGCAAATTTTGACTCAACACATGAGCAAAGGCTTGGAGTTTGATTACGTCTTTGCGTTAGGGTTGATGAACCGTTCTTCAACCCGGCGTTCAGAAGAGTTTATTTCAGTTTACTCCGACAAAGGGCAGTTTTTCCGCCATCGTGATGAGTGCAAGGAGTGCGAACGAGAGGAAACAGAGGAGGAAGCGGATGCGGAAAAATTGCGTCAACTGTACGTTGCTATGACGCGTGCTAAACTTCGACTTTATGTGCCGGCTGTGGTGTTAAAAAAATTATCTCCCGCAGTCTTAAAGCCAGGCAAACTATCTCCCATTGAATTGTTTACCGGACATTTTCAATCCTCATCCGCTACATTCGATTATCCCGGCGTGTCGAAGGGGATCGATCGGTTTTTGGGGTTTTTAGAGACGTTGCCCAAAACTCAAGTCACCTTTAGCCGCCACGCTGCCGCGCTTGGGACACCCCAACCTTATTTAGAAACCGTAAAGGTGGAACTGACTCCTCCAAACCCTGTGAACGTGCCAGGATTGAACTTCTTCTTGCACTCGTTTTCGTCCCTCAATCGTTTTGAAAGTCATCCTCAAGTGATTTTAGAGGACGTGCCGCACGATTTTGAGGCTGAACTTAAATCGGCCCACACCTTACCGGCCGGCAATGAAACCGGCATCCTCCTGCACAAAATCTTGGAGGAATTACCGTTTGCCTCTAAAGAGATCCAAAAAGCGATTGAAATGCAGGTGACGGGAACATTATTTGCTAACTGGCACATGGTGATTACCGCGATGGTGGCAGCAGCGCTCCAAGCTCCTCTAACCCTGCATGGGCAAACATTTACCTTAAATCAACTTGATCCCGGCAGTCATTATCGGGAGATTGAATTCCTTTACCCCGGCGAAGGGTGGAAACATCGCATGGCAACCTCCATCAAACCTTATGATTATTTGCAGGGGGTCATCGACCTGGCATTCCTCCATCAAGGAAAATACTATTTAGTGGACTGGAAAAGCAATTGGTTAGGGAAAGAGTCGAGCGACTACCACCCTGATAAACTTAAAAAAGCGATGGATGACCATGGGTACCAGCTGCAAGCGCAATTATATAAAGAAGCGTTTAAGCGCTATCTCAAATTGGTTGACAACCGTCCTTTTGAAGAAATTTATGGCGGCATGTTCTTTCTATTTTTAAGAGGCGTAGACCTCAATGGCAATGGAATCTATGCGATCGAAAATTAAATTAAAAACGATTGACTCGGTCCTAGCTGCGAGCTTGACCGAAGACTGTTATGAACAGGCGTTGCTGCGTTATCTTTCGTTAGCTTCCCGTCAAGGCCATTTGGCAGTCGCCATCCATGAGGATGAACTCATTCCGAATCTGAATGACCTTTATCAACAAGAAGAAATCATGACGGAAGCAGATGACGGCTCGTTGGTGGAGTTGGCAGATGAGATCTCTTCCATTCGCCAGGGGGCAAAAAGGTTATCCCATTTGGCGACGACAGCTGCAAATCCCTACGCAGCCATTGATACCCCTATCTGTGAATGGAACAACCAACTGTTTTTGCAGCGTAACTGGACTTATGAAACAGTTTTTCTCCGCCATTTTCTACGCATTAAGCAATCGGGTGCATCCATTTCGGTGCCTGCACAGGAGCTGCCCAATACATTGACCGCCGAACAAGCGGAAGCCGTAGAGAAGGCGTTGAGTGCGCCGATCGCCTTTTTATGCGGAGGACCTGGAACCGGTAAAACATTTACCGCGGGTGCTATCATCAAAGCGTGGTGGCAATCTCTGACTCCAGAGCAACGCAAGACAGCTGAAATAGCCCTGGCAGCCCCAACGGGGAAAGCAGCTGCGCAGTTAGAACGGAGTATTGCTGCTGCCTGTCAAGACTTAGAAGGATTTACCCCCCTCAAAGGGCAAACCTTGCATGCGCTTCTCGATCTATCAAAAGCGTACCGGAACTTTGAAAAAGATTGGCCGCGTCTATCGGCCGATCTGGTGTTAATCGACGAGTCATCTATGTTGGACATCCGTATGATGGCGCATTTATTTGCTGCTTTGAAAGAGGGAGCGAAGATTTTATTTCTAGGGGATCCACATCAGCTGCCGCCCGTAGAAAATGGCAGCCCTTTCGCCGACTTAGTCGCTTATTATACCACGCAGTCAGAAGGATTGGTGGCTAAACTCACTCAATGTAAGCGTGCAGAGTTGAAAGAGATTGTTCAGCTTGCCGAGACGATTGATCAGGGTGATCCACGGGCGTTTATGGAATGTCTTAATAAAAATAACAGCGTGGTCATCCGCCTGCTTGGGACGATTCAAGAGCCGATTCAATGGGCGGTAGAACATTTTAGCCGGCTGCAACATGTGGAGGAACTGCGTCACTTTTGCCTACTAACGCCTTTGCGCAAAGGTCCGTATGGAGTAGAGCAACTCAATAGGCAGATTTTTCAGGCGGTAAAAAACAAACATCGCGGTGTACTTGTTCTGCCGATCATGGTGACCAAAAACGCTACGGAACTGAATCTTTTCAATGGCGACCTTGGCCTTTGGTACTCCCACAGTGAAGGGCAGCCGGATCAGCACGATTACGCTTGTTTTTCGGATTCGACGAGTGGGATGCGTAAAATCCCGTTCTTACTAATGCCTAAATATGAGTTAGCGTTTTGTCTTTCGGTTCACAAAAGTCAAGGAAGCGAGTTTGATGCTGTTTGCGTCCTAATGCCGGAAGGCGCTGAAGTGTTTGGCCGTGAAGTGCTTTACACTGCGGTGACGCGTGCAAAAAAGAAGGTGATGTTATTCGGCGAGGATGCCATTTTGGCAAAGGCGATTCACAAAAAAGGGCATCGTCATTCAGGTCTTCAGGCTAAGTTATCCACAATCAGCCAGAGATATTAAGAAAGAGTTGATTCCAATCCTCTCTCCTCTATAATGCGGTTAACGAACCAAAGGGATGGTATGAAAAAGTATGGATTGTTTTTATTGCTGCTAACGGCCCTTTCAGTTGTAAAAGCAGAATTGCCCGCACTGAGAGAAAGTGGCGATTTTCATGGCGGCGAGGAATTAAACCGCGGGGATTTTGATCACCGTGATCTGAATCGAAACGATCTTGATCGACGGAATGTGAACAAGGATGTAAATCGAACGAATCTCAATCAAGCTGTGAATCGCAATGAAGCGACAGAGGATATCGAATTACGACGGGAAAACAATGCCGCAGAGGCGAACGCGCTTGAAGAAGATGCAGAAAATCCCATCGTCATCGAAGGGCCCCCCACCAACACCGATGAAGATGCGGATGAACTGTACGAAAACTACCTAAATCCGAAGTAATTTGTTATTGTGCGGTGCTCTGTGCATACGCATCAAGCTAAACAAAGTTTTTTGTGAATTTAAAGCCTATAGTTTTTGTCGCGAGGCGACATTTCTATCAATAGCCCATAGCAAGGCGCTATTTTGCGCCGCAGCTATGGGTTGATA
>JAGVLX010000018.1 GCA_020054065.1 Parachlamydiales bacterium
CCCTGCCCTTGCCCAAAAAGATCTTTAGAAACAAAAGTCGGGCAAGGGCAGGGGCAGGGGCACGGGCAAGGAAATAAATTTTATCGTTATTGAATTTTTCTCTACGTTCTCTCTGTTTCTGCGTTGAATTAGGTGACAGGTAGTCTGCGTGATGAAACAGGCTTCCAGGAATCGACGTATGTGCGCGTTCCTTTCTGGATTTCATCGATTATCTCAGCAATTGCACCGCACGTGTTGGCAATCACATAGGCTGTTCCATACAACGTTCCATACACCATATAGCCAGCATAGTAGAATGTCCAATAGATGAGGGAACCGACAAAATCAATCACTTTGCGCACCACCCGTCCTAGAGTCAAACTCGGTCCTGGCAGCGCAAATTCGGTATGGTAAAGGCTCCCCCTTTCGATGGCAGAGGGTGCAGGACCTTTTGGCACAACATCGTAATCATAAATGGAAATTGTCTCTAAATCTTTCTTTCCTGATTGACGCAAGGCAACAATTTGGTTCCGCGATTTACACCATTTTGCTTTGACGACGTATTGTCCTTCGGTTATTGCGGTGTGGTAGACACGATGAATTTTGGTTGGATCGCCATACCAGATTCCATGCACCGTTCCTTTACGATCCAAATACGCCATCCATCGCTTTGGAAATAGCAAGGGTTTGGCTGCCAAATGATGGACAACGCTTTTATTCCAGCTAGCATCCGGTGCAATGTTCACCATTTGTTTTTTCTCGCGATCGATGAGCCGGATGGTTCCATCTTCAAATTGATAAAGGATCTTATGGTCCAATCGGTAGACGTTTTTGACTTGCTGATGGGTCTCTTTTAAATCGTCAAGATTCGGCACCGTCCAGAACATTTTCATTTCACCCGTCTGATAAGTCACGCAATAACGGAAAGCCGTTTCGCTATCCCCTAATGAGCGCTTATCAATAAATTCGCATGTTTTAACAGTATTTACATCTTGAATGAATGAGCCGATCGAGATGCACCCTTGCAATCTTGCAATCCAACTCGATCCGCTTGGTTCGAATTTCCAACGGTAGATCCCATCAGCTGCTATCGCGAGCTGTAATTGATCTAGATTTCCCACAGCCTGCGACGTTCCTTCAAAATGCGCCATTTTCACAACACCCTGACTCTCTAAGGATGCGATGGGATAGCCAGCTTTTGCCGCATGCCAAATGGCTAACTGGGTTTGGTTAATTTTTTCCTGCGATCCCGTAATGATCATTCCCTTGCTAACCCAAATATTTTTACACCCTTCAGGCACACCGTAAAACGAAGCTCCCCGCACGCCGGTCTCTAAATTCCAGGTATAGATCGAGGTATCCACCACCACAAATAACGTCTGATTTTTGACAGTCCAAGCCATCTTGCCGGTTTGAGAATGGGGAATGGAGAGGATCTTAGTTTTGTCATCTAGATTCCAAATTTCGAGTTCATTTTTCCCACCTTCGGTCGAATTAAGGCGTTCAATAATCAATTTATTGCCAGAAACCTTAAAATCTTGGTCATACTCTGCTTCCGTAGGCAGAGTCACCGGTTTCCGCGAGACCGAAGCCGGCCCTGTGTTATCGAGTAAAGTTTTACCTGGTTGGAAGCTTGGAGTGTAAAATATTTTTTTAACTTTTTGAATGACCGCATAGATGGCTGCGTCTCGAAAGCCTCTACAGACCCGGTTAATGGCTAAGAGGCCGTTAGCCGGTAGGTACCCGTCTAAGAAATTATAGAGCATCTCTTTTGTAAGGACATTAAATGGACCAATAGGTTGTTGCGGCTGCATAAAAAATCACATTAATTAAAATTAAATAACAGAATTATAAATCATTAGTTATTAATTATCAATATAAAGGAAAAAAAACGCGACTGAATGGACTATATGGACTTGATCGAGTCCATGCAGTCCATGTCGTCCATATAGTCCATTTTTTAATACCAAGAATCGGCTTTGCGGTTGATGAAAGAGGCTTGTTTAATAAAGTGCTCGGGCAGCGCCGGCGGGGTCTGATTACCGATGCAGAAAAAGGCAGTCCCTGAACCGCTCAACAAGACGGTATTAAATCCTTTCACGGTTAAATACATTTTAAGATCGCGTAGATAAGGCATCGATCCGAATGCGGGTTGCTCCAGGTCATTATAATACACCGGACGGCCGCTCATGAACGCTTGCAGATCTTGTTCTGGGTTACGAACCTCTAAAGCATCTAACTTTAAAGCGCCATAAACGACTTTTGTTTCTAACCCTTGCTGCGGCTTGATGATCCACAGTTTCTGCTGCGGCAACGGCCGCATGTCCTTGACTAACTCTCCTCTTCCTGTGCAGTAAGCGGTTCCCAATGAAAAGAAAAAGGGCACGTCGGACCCTATTTCAGCTCCCCAGAATTGCAATTTTTCGGTCGGGATCATGGTGCCGCAGAGTTTATTCAGCGCCCATAGCGTCGTCGCTGCATTGCTACTGCCTCCACCAAGCCCGGATTGAATCGGAATGCGTTTCGTTAATTCCACTTTAAGTCCGAATTTGAGCCCGGTTTTATTGCGGAACAGTTCGGCTGCTTTCAGAATTAAATTTTCAGAACCAGTGGGAACCTGGGGATCATTGCACGTTAATGTATCTTTGTTCGCTAAAGCAAACTGGAGCGTATCGCTCAGGTCGATCGTTTGAAAAAGGGAAGCGAGGTTATGAAAGCCATCCGGTCTTTTGCCGGTGATTTTTAAAAATAGATTCGTTTTCGCGGGTGAAGTCAGGCTAAGCATGAGAACTCCAAACGGGATTGGGTCAAAGTTTCAGGTCGTAAGAAAAAGCGCTTTGACGGATCAAAGCGCATTTATGTTTAAGCTTGCTGTTCTTTCTCTTCCGCAGCTTGTTTGGCAGCCGCTTGCTGCTCTTCACGCTGGGTCGCTTCCGAGATGACTTTCAGCTTGATCGTGGCGGCAACGCCTTCTTTCAGCTTGATATGGATCACGTGAAGGCCGGTCTCTTTAATCGCATGGCGCAACTGCACGTTTTTCTTTTCAAGGTGAATGTTGTGGCGCTGCTGCAGCATATGAACGATGTCCAATGCTGAGACGGAACCATACATGTGCCCTTCTTGATCGACCTTAACTACTTCTTCAAGGATGATCCCTTCTAGGCCTGTAGCTGTTTTTTCCGATTCTTGTTTGTCGACGATTGCGCGTTTGCGGCGCTCTTCCTGCAAGCGGGCTTGCATTCTGAGGGCGCGCTTGTCGGCTAATACCGCGAACCCTTGCGGCAGTAGGTAATTGCGGGCAAAGCCCGGCTTTACACTCACAACATCGCCGCTGCGGCCTACATCATCGACATCTTCGATTAGCAACAATTTAGTTGGCATAACAGTTAATCTCTCCTATTTCTTAAGTTTCAGCAACAAAGGGCAGCAAAGCCATATGACGAGCGCGTTTGATGGCGTTTTCCAAATGCCTTTGATGGTAGGCAGAGACTCCGGTAATGCGCCGTGGCAAAATTTTGCCCCGTTCGGTGATGAATTTTTTTAGTGTTTCAATATCTTTATAATCGATTTCACGCATGCCGGCTTGCGTAAACGGGCACCGTTTTTTTCTGCGTGTACGGAAATCGTATCCGCTTTCACTTGTTGGTCTTGATTTTTTGAATTCCATGCGATCCTCACTTATTGTTCGATCAGCGATTTAAATTCTATTTTATCCAGCACTTTGTCGGTCCGCAGAGTGATGTAGCGGAGCAACTCGTCGGTAAGATGGTAATCTTCCCACAAATGGCTAATCTGGGTCGGATCGATTGTGAAATAGATCAAATAGTAATACCCTTCACGCTGTCTCTTGATTTCGTAAGAGAGGCGCTTGCGTCCCTGATCATGGATTTTTACGATCTCGCCACCGCGGTGGGTGATCCCTGACTGGATTTTCTCTAAAATCTTGTTGCGGACATCATCGCCTGCAGTCGCAGTGATGAGATACATCCCTTCATACAGATTTTTCTTGTTTTGACTCATTCTTATTCTCCTGCCCTTCTTGAGGGGGTTTTTGCTTTACTTTTGGGCCTTTGCCATTCACTTCGTTCATGACCCATGTGACCGCTTCATGCAAAAGCTGCCACAACACATGCGCTCCTTTTTCGACAAAGTGTGGAAGGGTTTTTGCTTCATTTCCACTAAAACCACTTAACACATAGTCTGCCAGCGCATCGTCATCGGAACCGAGCTTATCTGGCGCGCCTACTCCCATCCGCAACCGGATGTAGTGGCGTGTGCCTAGATGCACTTCCACACTTTTCAAGCCGTTGTGTCCGCCGGCGCTCCCCATGGTGCGCAGCCGCATTTCCCCGAAGGGAAGAGCGACATCGTCGGTGACGACAATCACGTTTTCCGGACCCAGTTGGTAGTAGTCCAGATAGCGCCTTACAGCTTGACCGCTGTTGTTCATGTAGGTCGTCGGCAACAGCAGCCGGCAGATCGTGTCTCCTACTTGCCCGTGTGCGCAATAGGCTGAAAACTGCGTCTCTTCTTTAAGACGCCATCCCAGCTTGCTGGCGAGTTCTTTGACGACCATAAACCCGATGTTATGGCGGGTCGCCTCATATTTTTTTCCGGGATTCCCCAGGCCAACAATGACACAGTGTTTAACGGTTTCTTTCACGACTGTTTCGGGTTTGGTTGGGGTTTACGATCCCGCGTTAACGTCTTACAATCACCACTGCAACTTCATTGAGGTCGACAAGCGGCCGCATGTTTGCAGGGATGCTCAAATCAGCCAGTTTTTTGTACTGACCGAGGTTCAATTCTTTCACATCGACATCAAAGTGAGTCGGAATGTGGTGGCTATCGGTGCGGACCGGCAGGTAGCGGATCA
>JAGVLX010000037.1 GCA_020054065.1 Parachlamydiales bacterium
TGGATTGCGCTTAAAGATGTCGATAAATGTCCCTTTCGGTTGGTCGCTGAATGGAAATAACGATTGCATGCGATAGATCTCATCGATCGAGCGCATCCATAAAACGTCAAAAAATGCCTCCTGAACGCTATCATAGCTGTGGTATAGGAGTAAGCTTTGATCTTTCAGCATCACACTCTGCAAATTGTCCTTCTGTTCCCCGCGCATTTTTTTGGCAAAGCGGGCGTCTTCCAGGTTTGCCAGCCGCTGAGATCCATAAGGCAGAAGAAATTGGAAGTTCAAATAAATCACCCCCACCCACAGCAACGCAAACAAAATAAAGGGGCGCATCAGCCTGCTCTTCTTCACACCGGCTGCCATCAACGCCACCAGTTCATTGCGGATGTTCAGGAGTGTGAGCGCGCGAATCGTCGCGATCATCAAGGCAAAAGGGACTAAAATTTCCATTCGCTGGATGAAGATATACCCATAATAGGATGCTAATTCCCCAAACGAGATGTTGACCGCGCGATAGGCATGGCTGCGGCTTGAAAAATCAATCAAGACATACAATCCATAAAAACAAAATAGGAAGAGAAAGAAGATTTTGGCGACTTCCTTATAAAAATAACGTTCCCACGTCCTCATTCAATCCCCCTCGAAACCCTAGCCAACTTCCAGACCGAAGCGGCAATGATCAGCACTTGCGGGATCAGATATAAGGCCACTGCCGGAGCAAGCTGTTCATCATACCCCTTCGCCACAAAGAAGCAGGCTAAAAAGATGCTCGCGAGTAAGATCACTAAGGCGATTTTCTGGCTTTTAAACTGGCGTCCTAATGAAAGTCCGAAGGCCAATCCCATCAACGTAAAACTAAAAACTGAAAATCCTACACTAAAACGCCGGATAAACTCCGCCATGACCTTGTTCACATGCCGTTGCAAAGGCATAAGGGTTTCCGGTCCGGCATGGGCGGCATGCGCTTGCTGCAGCTGGTCCCACTCCGATTCAGCATGATGCAAGAGCAGCGTCATCTTCAAATAATCGGGATTGATATGCCAGACAGTCTTTTGCAGCACGCGATAAAGATCTTCAACCGGAGTGGTCAGATGGTGAATATTTTCTAGATAAAGATTATCGTACCCCTGGTCTTCTTCATTGGCCATTCCCGTAATCAGCGTCACTTGCCGCCCATCGATCTGATTCAGATTGGCAGTCAGCTGCTTGGCCGCCATGAGATTGATTCGCTGGTTTTGTTTGCTCCAAAAAGCGATCACTAGGTCTTCTGCATGTTCTCCAATGCGGGACGGTCCGAACGTGTGTACATACAGTCCCTTCATTTTACTTAGCTGCTTGTTATTAAGCAGCAGCAGGGGATTGATGGTTTTAATTTGATGCTCCAGCAGCCGCGTCGTCATATGCGATTGGCTGGCCAATTCGGAGGCGACATAAAAATTGAACAGCGATAGAAAGGCGGCCCCGATTAGCACTGGAGTGAGGATGGTACGCAGCGACATGCCCGAGGCTCGCAAGGCTGTGATTTCCTGGTGGCTCGACAGGCGCTGAGTCAAGATCAAAGCGGATATCAAGGCCGACACTGGCAATGCAATCGGGATGACATAAGGGATCTGATAAAGAAAGAACCACAAGACTGCCGTAGAGTTAGCCCCCATCGCGGCAAATTGGGCGATCTCATGTAAACGGGTAGAAATGAGGATGGCGATAAACGAGACGACGCAGAAAAACGTAACCTTCAGAAATTCAAAAAGGAGGTACCTAAATAAAACCATGTCGTACTATATCGGGATAATAGATTTTGTAATAATCTTGGCAGTGCACTATAAGATATCATATTTATGACTCCAATGCAAAAGATCTGGTTTATACAAATAAACGGGAAAAAAGAGGGGCCTTATCGTGCTTTAGACCTAAAAAGGGACCCCCGCATTACCCCAGATACCCTCGTATGGAAGCAGGGGTGGACAGACTGGAAACCCCTTCGAGACATTCCTGAGCTGCAAGAAATTTTTGAAGATGAAGAGACGGACGAAGAGGCAAAACCCAAAAAAATTAAAGATCCGCTAGTTAGTGAAAACGATGTTTTAACCTTAAAATATGATCCCCCCAATCTTTATCTTTGGCTGTTATTGGTCTTTATTGTAATTTTTGCCATTCTTTTTTACATCTATTAAACAAGAATGGTATACTTAAGATAAGTTACGGTGAGTAAATTACTTACATTAATTCTTTCTCAATTCTCTCTTAATTTACTCAGGGATCTTTTGGGCTGGTGGTTTATTGAGGTGATAACGCCATTGATACTGAGATTTTTAAAAAACAACCCTTTAAAGATTGAAACCGATGATTCTGTTGTGGTAAACTTACGTTCACCAGACGAACACAAAGAAAATAGATACCTATGAATGAATCGAATGAAAAAAAAGGGCTTCCTAGCAACTTTATCCTCTTCTTGATCGCGGCGATCCTTGTTGTCGTGATGATCCAGAGCTTTCTCGATACAAAGTTCGCGAAGACAGTCTCTTTTAGCTACCAGCTTGAACCCCTCGTCAATCTTGGATTGATCCAGCCGGAAGAGAGCCGTAAAACGGCCATTAACGATAATCTTGTCTCCTTCAGCGGTAAATTCCGCGACCGCTTAACCGATGAAAGCAAGCAAAGATATAAATACCTTGAATTGCTGAACGCCAACCATCAACTCAATAGCGAAAAAGAGCGTCTGGAGAACGAGCTCACAACCCTCAGAGCGAAAATTATTGAATCCGCCGATTGGTTCCTGCTCCTTCGTGGAGCGGGAGAAAGCGGATCGTTCCGTTATGTTGTCGTGGATGAAAGCTATAATACGCCCGACCACGAAAATGCAGTGGTCATTACCGAACTGACTCCTAAAAATATTACCAGCCTCAAAGATGTGCAGGCTGAGTATGAAAAAGTGAAGGCAGCCGCTACGCCCCAGTCGGTCAAAGAGCTAGGCAAATCGCTTACCGAACTGCTGCGCAATTACCGCTCTCCGATGCTGGGCGTTGGCAATGAAGCACTGAAACAAACCCTTCGCAATCTGGAAAAAACGGTTACCGACACCAATAATAGTGAGGTTAGTGATGCGCAACGCCTTGCGCTCTACGACAAAACGCTAAAAGAGCTCACTGTCATCACTGCCGACCTGGACAAAACCGAAGACCATATCCGCCTTTCCAAACTACGCAGCGTCAGAAATTATATTGTGGCGATGGAAGAGTACAACCAACTCGTCACCAAACTGGACGACAATCAAGCTCAGCTGGAAAAAGCACGCCAAGCCGTCGCTAACGTGATTTGGTACTTTAATAACCAAGAGATCACCACCAAAGCGCTCGAACGGCAAGATCCAGAAGCGTACAACCAGTGGTTCCTCAGTGCAAAAGAAGAGTGGGATAATTTCAACGCCAACCGCGGCGGCTATTTCAAAGCACCTGACCAGCCGCTGAACACCGTGTTAGAAAAAACATTCCGCAGCGAAGAACCACCCCCAAAATACCTGAACTACATGTTCCCAGCCATGCTCGCTTTGGCGGTTGTGGTCGCTCTCTACCTGCTGTTTACCCGTCAAATGCGCGGTGTTGGCACCAATGCCTTGAATTTCGGGAAATCGCCAGCAAAATTGATTATGCCCAAAGGAGCCAACCGGATCACCTTTAAGGATGTGGCTGGAGTCGATGAAGCGCTTGAAGAGTTGCAAGAGATCGTTGAGTTTTTGAAAAGCCCGCAGAAATTTACGTCATTAGGCGGACGGATTCCGAAAGGTGTTCTTTGCATTGGACCGCCAGGATGCGGGAAGACGTTGATTGCGAAAGCGGTCGCGGGAGAAGCCGACAGACCGTTTTACTCTATTTCAGGATCGGATTTCGTCGAAATGTTCGTCGGGGTCGGCGCAAGCCGTATCCGCAGCTTGTTTGATGAAGCGAAGAAA
>JAGVLX010000094.1 GCA_020054065.1 Parachlamydiales bacterium
CAACTCAGTAAAGGGATAGGTCATAAACTGGAAGTCAGGCCGCGATTCCAAACCCCGCAAACTGCATTTTTTTAAGTTCTCCTTGCGGTGACGTAAAATAATTGTTGGATAAGGCGGTAAGGAGTTCATTTTAATCATTTAAAATTAAACAGGGTTGGGTTATATTCTAAAACAAATTTTCTTTATTATGAAGATAATCTCTAACCAATGAGGTTTATTATGCTGAAATTTGTCATTACCGGAGCTGTCACGTGCCTAGTGCTATTTGCGACTGCGTTTTTCTTTATGGGCGCATCCGTGACCCCGACCATCCAGTGGTATACCAATTATTCCCAAGCTTTAGATACGGCAAAGAAGGCGAATAAGCCGATTATCCTGTTTTTTACCGGATCGGACTGGTGCACCTGGTGCAACAAGCTCGATAGCGAAGTGTTGGAAACCACTGAGTTCAGCAAGGCTGTCGGGAATAAGTTTGTGTTTGTCAAGCTTGACTTCCCTAAAAAGTCTCCGCAATCAAACCAGATTGCAGAGCAAAATAAAAACTTATTAGCCAAATATCAAGTGAAAGCGTTCCCTACTTTGCTGATTTTAAACTCCGCTAACGAGCAAGTGATCGGGACAGCGAACTACCGTCCAGGCGGCCCTCAAAGCTTTGCCGAGTACCTCAATAAGCTGGTAAGGGACGATTCAAGAATTAAGAATATTGCGGAGCGTCGTTAGGGAAAGGACAAACGACAAAACGACCTAAAGAACCAAAGGGACCTAAACGACCAAAAAATTGTTTAGGTCTTTTTTGTTTTCCGTGCCCGTGACTGTGTAGGGAACGATGTCTTTGAGAATTATGAAAAGAACCCGATCAATTCAGACTGAATATCTTCCAAACCGGCCTCTAAGGCGGCATGACGGGGCTTCACAACAATATCTAAAGCTGAGGGGAGGTTATGCTGGCTTAAGCGAAAAGCCTCTCGCAACAACCGCTTGAAGCGGTTGCGCTTGACTGAGTCCCCATATTTGCGTGAGACGATGATCCCTAGACGGGTGGTGGAGTGTTTGGCGTGCTTGAATTCTACTGCTAAGTATGTTCCGACACGCCTTTGGCCTTTAAGTTTGACTTGATGAAAATCGCGCGGATTGAGAAGCCGCCTTGACTTGGGAAAAGAGTAATTTAGACTCGAGTTAATGCTTTTCTTCCTTCTCTGCGACGATTTTTTAAGACTTTACGGCCGTTCGCAGTTTTCATTCTTTTGCGAAAACCATGCTCGGTCTTGCGCCGACGCTTGCTTGCCTGGTATGTACGCTTCACTTGTCTATCCTCGACGTAAAAGTTATGTAAACAGCAATAATCTTATGGATTTTAGCAATAAACCGCAATCTATTTTGACCCTTGTCGGAAATTGGGAACTGGTGTACAATTTCGACCATTAATTAACCGCATAAGGAATACCGATGAAAGTGAGAGCATCCATTAAGGCAGATCCGACAAAAGGGGACATCCTCGTTCGTCGCCAAGGCCGTCTGTACGTCATCAATAAAAAAGATCCGAACCGCAAGCAGCGTCAGAAAGGCCCTGCTAGAAAAAAACGTTAACAAATTTAGGTTTATCGAATATGGCAAAAAAGTCATCTGTTGAAAAGCAAGCCCGCAGAGAAAAACTCGTCCAACTCAAGTGGGATAAAAGACAAGACCTGCGCAAGAAAGCGATTGATTTGAACGCTTCCGAAGAAGAGCGCCAAAGCGCACGTATTGCCTTGAATAAACTTCCGCGCGATTCTAATAAAATCCGCCTTCGCAACCGTTGTGCGCTGACTGGACGTCCACGTGGATTTATGCGTAAGTTTAAGCTTTCCCGTTTGACTTTCCGCGAGATGGCCTCCATGGGATTGATCCCAGGCGTCACCAAAGCCAGCTGGTAGTTTGATAAGAGTTTAGTTGGTGGCGGTTGAACTTTTACATAGCTTAAACGACAAAACGACCAAAATGACATAAAGGACCTAAACGACCAAAAAATGGTTGTTTGGGTCTTTTTATTTTTGGAAACGATAGAAGATTAAAGATTATTTTGGTCCTTTATGTCCTTTTGGTCGTTTAGGTCGTTTTGTCGTTTTAAACCCAATGTCTAAATACAACCCACACTAACTAACCTGTTGTCTTTCAAACACTGCTTTAATTTTGGGAAGGTCGCCGATTTTTTGCCAGTTGCTCATCCCTTCGTGCCAAATGAAGGTTGCGTCGTTAATTTCACGGCTAATCCATAATTTCTTTAACTGTTCGAAATCGATAGGTCCATTCTGCTGCCGGTTAGTGTCATAATAAAACCATTCATGCTGATGGAATTCGGTGACGGTATACACTTCGCTGGGCTTGACTTCAATGGTCTCATTGCGTTGGGCGCTGGAGTCGGTTTCTTCTTGCTCCTTCTCTTTTTCCTCCGGATTGCGTGCATCCGGCAAAAGAAACAAGGCTAACAATCCAAACAGATTAAAAAAGGCGCCTACGGCAAACCAGATAAAGGGATCGCGGCCGCGCGCTTGAGCATAAGAAGCTGTAAGCCAGCCAAATAGGATGTTTAATAAAAGGGTAAGAAAAAATGACATATAGGATTGAGTTTACCTTTCTTCCTAAGTATAGACGGGCCAGACCCGGCCTGTTTAGGTCTAGAAACTATTAAGGGTTATTTAGTATAATAGCTCATAGTCTTTAAAGCTGTCAAGTTAGGGGGAGATATGACTAACCAGAGAGGAAACCGTAAAGTGGATACCAAAGAATTCGAACTACCGGAAACCATGTTTGTGCGTGATATTGAAAACCGGGTCTTCCAATCCATCGCTTATGAGTGTGTCTCGAAGATTGAAGGAATCGCTTTGGCTGAAGGAAATTTCTTGGATAATCTGCTGACGCGCGACGGATTCGAAGGGTTAAAAGCGATCCATATCGATCAAGACAACAGCAACCACTCAGTTACCGTTAAAATTGAAATAAATATTTTATACGGGTATTCCATCCCCTCCAAAGCGGAAGAGATTCAGACCAAGGTCGCTGAAGAGATTACGCGGTTGACTGGACTGCATGTTTCGGGCGTTCACGTGGTATTCAAAAACATGGTGGCCCAATTGCCCAAACGCACTCATCTGCAGCGTGCCAAATCGCTTTCCGGCACACCTTCTGATTACAATGATGAATTTTAACCCTGTGCAAACGGATGTTTAATTTTTTCAATACACTTTCACACGGTATTCTAGGGCTGTTTTTTTTGGTCATGGGAGGAATCGGTATCTTGATTCCGTGGGCGCCTGCGCTGCAACGGCAACTCGTTTATTTTTTCCAGGAAAACCACGCTGTCGTCTTTGTCTTGGGAGCAGGGTTTGCACTGATCGGGCTGGGGATCTTGCTAGGGCAGTATTACCGCCTGAAAAAACGGGTGTTTCACCTCAAGCGCGGCTCATTCTCGATTGACCTAAACGAGAAAGTGTTTAGACAATGTTTGGATAAGTATTGGAAAAACCGCTACCCCCGCACTGCTATTGTGCATCAGCTGCAGATGAAGCGCGGAAAAGTGGTCATGCATGCCGAACTGCCGGATGTCCCGGAAGCACAGCGGCAATCAGTCCTAAAAAGCATTCAGGATGACTTGGAGGACCTTTTTATCCGTGTGCTAGGCTATCAAGGAACCTTGCAATTTAACGCTCAATTTAAAGCTGCGGAAGAACCTTAAAAAAATCGCGCCTTTTGTGTTTGCATTTAAATCAAACGATCGGATAGGATATTGAACTTTACATAGCACTCGGAACGCTTAAGCACGAAGACCCTAAACACTAACCATACTGGGGTGTCGCCAAGCGGTAAGGCAGCGGTTTTTGGTACCGCCATGCGGAGGTTCGAATCCTTCCACCCCAATCATGTGTTCCAAAGATGCAAAACGACGAAAACCTAATTATTTTTTCAGGGACGTCGCACCCAGTGCTTGCTCAGGAGATCGCAACGTCTCTGGGGCAAAAACTGGGCAAAATCACCATTGAACGTTTTCCAGATGGGGAAACGTGGGTGCAAGTTTTAGAGAGTGTACGAGGGAAAGATACCTTCGTCATTCAATCAGTAGCTCTAGATCCGAACAATTACTTGATGGAGCTCCTGATCACGATCGATGCTTTGAAACGAGCATCGGCCCGAAGTGTCGTGGCAGTGATCCCTTACTTCGGTTATAGCCGGCAAGATCGCAAAGATAAGCCGCGGGTGCCGATTTCGGCCAAGCTTGTTGCTAATCTGCTTGAAAAAGCAGGGGCGACCCGCGTCCTGACCATGGATCTCCATGCCGGACAGTTACAAGGGTTTTTTGACATCCCGGTCGATAACCTGTATGCCCGCCCAGCCTTGCTGGCGGACAACACGTTATCCAACTTGCAAAAGCCCCTCATTGTCGCTCCCGATATCGGAAGCGTCAAGTTAGCGCGGGCTTACGCCAGCCAACTGAAAGTCGACCTTGCTATCGTGGATAAAATACGATGCAGTGCGACCAAAGTGGATGCAGCCACGCTGATCGGTGATGTCGCAGGAAAAGATGTACTTCTCGCTGACGATATGTGCTCCACTGGAGGCACATTAGTGTCAGCAGCGAAAGCATGCCAAGAGAAGGGAGCGCGAAAAATATTTGCGGCCATCACCCACGGATTGTTTGTGGACGATGCGGTTGAAAAAATCGAAAAAAGCCCCATTGAAGCGCTCGTGATGAGTAATACGGTTCCCGCCAACGAACGGTTGCGTGGATCGCACAAAATCAAAACTGTCTCTGTAGCCAATCTCTTCGGCTATGCAATTAGCTGCATTATCTCAGCTAAGTCCATCTCTTCAATTTATGAAACAAACTGGCAAGAGTTTGAGGACCAGCACTCTCTTTAGCGTAATGGGGTAAAGCTCAAGCCACGTAAGGGAATTTGCAGTGTGATTGCAAAACCTTTATTTAAGCAGCTCTGAAAACTTTTAATCCTTTGTGGAGGATTCATGAAACTACAGGTATCTGAAAGGTCTGTAGAGAAGAAACGGGAAGCTAAACGGGTGCGTCGCGCCGGTAAAATTCCTGCTATTGTCTACTTGCATGACGGAAAATCAGCTAACATCGCTGTTGACAGCGTTGACTTCAATACAGCCTTGCGCAACGTGACGCCAGGCCGTCTTTCAACAACCGTATTCGTTCTCACCGATGAAAAAGGGAAAGAGAAGCGCGCGCTTGTTAAAGATATCCAATATGTTCCCACGACTTATGAAGTTTCCCATCTCGACTTTGAAGAACTCGTGAAAGATCAACAGATCAACGTCAGAGTGCCAATCGAATGTACCGGCGTCATGGAGTGCGTGGGTGTGAAGCTCGGCGGCGTCATCCGCCAAGTGATCCGCTACCTGCCGGTCCGCACC
>JAGVLX010000112.1 GCA_020054065.1 Parachlamydiales bacterium
TGTCGAACGGGGAGAACGCACCTGGCAAGGTTTCAGCCAACCGCAAGCTGATCTCACCTATTCAACCGACATCAAAAAATGGAAATTCTCTAACCGTAACCGCCTCGAATACCGCTTCACGCCTCATGGACGTCGCGATCTAGCCACCTACCGTCTGCGTTTGAGACTCGTCGCTCCCTTTACCTGGACCTGCCTCAAACTCACCCCCTACTGCTCCAACGAATTTTTCTTCGAAAAACGGCAAGGATACCGTCAAAACCGCCTTCAGGCTGGTTTCGAAATCCCCCTCACCGAAACCGTGAAAGGCGGTATCTACTACCTCTGGCGCACCATCAAAGCTCAACCCAAATGGGTCAATACGAATGTCCTCGGACTTGACCTCTCATTCCCCTTTTAATCTATGACTATCCTTAACATCCATTCCACCACCCACCAACACCTCATCTCTTCCAAAACCGGAGAACACTTCTCGCAATCCGCCATCCTCCTCAACTCGCCCAACCTCTTCATCCACCACGAAATCCTCCTCCCCAACCACCGCTCCTCCTCCCCACACACCCACACCCACCGGGAAGAAACCATCCTCGTTCTCACCGGACATCCCACCCTTCACCTCGGCTCACACTCCCAATCCCTCAAACCCGGCGACTTCATCCACCTCCCACCCCACTCACCCCTCCACACCATCGAAAATACCTCCACCTCCCCATGCACCCTCCTCGTCATCTGCTCCAACCCACCCACCGACCAAACCTTGCACGAAACTCCCTCCTCAAGTACCATTAACCACCACGCCTAAATAGCTCAGTTGGTAGAGCAGCGCTTTCGTAAAGCGAAGGTCGTCGGTTCGAGTCCGGCTTTGGGCAATAAAGGGGGCTCCGCCCCCTTTATAATCCCCCGCCAAAAGAGCAGTGCTCCTCTGGACTCCTTCAATTGTTGTCGCAAATTAAATAGTTTTATTTTATCGAACGCAGCGAGATCCCTGGAGAGGTAAATGCATAAATCAATAGGTCTATGATCTATAGCATGCGCAGCATGCTTTGGGAGTGCGGTGCTCCGCACATACGCATCAAGGCGTAATAAAAAGGCGACAGCTAGGAAGCGACAGACATCTCAAAATTAATGACAATCCGTATAAAAATTTTGATTTTTTATCATTGCTATTGGTATCATTTGATGCTATAATTATATACGGAATGGGATGAATGCACGATAAACGACCTACAGATCGGGAACTCATTCAACGGATAAAAACCGCGAAAGAATATCTTAAAAAAAGTCCGGGATTGTTTGCTAATCCCGCTAAGATCGTTGGTGAGTTGAATGCTCTGCAGATTGATGACACTAACGAGATCTGGCCGCTAATGATAGAACTTCTTGAGAAGATCAAGCCGCAAGACTACAAAGGTTCAAGACCACCGCAAAAATCATATGAAAAAGCAATAGAAGGTCTTGAATTAATAGCATTTTGTTGGTGGAGTCCTAAATTAGAAAAACAAATGTATATTAAATTTGTTTTAAAAAATGAGCGCTTTTATTACGTCTCACTACATCAAAGCCGCTCGAAAGAGATAGAAGGAGAGGGTCATGAAATGTCTAAACTGTGACTCAGAAAAGTTTGAAACGAAAAATATTCGCTTTAATCCTGAGATAAAGGGAGAAGAAGTTGAAGTCATCGTACCGTCATATGTTTGCACTGAATGTCAAACTCCCCTAATGGATAGCGAACAAATGAACTTGCTTAGAAGACGTGCTGCAGATAAATACCGCAAAAAACACCATCTTTTAACATCTGAGGCGATTATCAACTATCGTGCATCGCTTGGAATGTCTCAAGCTGCTTTTGCCAATTATTTAAAAGTGGGTGAAGCCAGTATCAAACGCTGGGAAACATACTACGTGCAAGATGTTGTTCAGAACGATCACATCCGATTAAAGTGCGATGAGGCTTATGCAGAACTCAATGCTCTCGAAGTCCACTGGAAAAGCCACTCATCTGATATATACAGCGGCAATCGATCATTTTGTTTGGAACTTTTTAAACAAGCTGTGCGCTATTTGATTGGATTCACCAAAAGTCCTTTATTTTTGAACAAAGCCTTATTTTATTCCGATTTTAAACATTTTCAACTACATGGCGTGAGCATCACGGGCGCCAGATACGTCCATTTAGAATATGGACCGTGCCCAGACCAATTTCAGAATATTTATAAATTGTTTCTATCTAATGGGGTGTTAATTTCAGCAGGACACCACGCATTAAAAAGCACAACAAAACCCGATCTAAGCGTTTTTTCAGACTCGGAAAAAGAAGTTTTAGAACTTATTGCCCAACTCTCCGGCAAAGATGGTGGAAAGAAACTTTTGAAGGCTTCGCACGAAGAACAAGCCTTTAAAAAAACTGAACCTCTGCAACTCATTAGCTACCATTTGTCCAAAGATTTAAAGATTTAAACTCATCACTTTAATATTCAGGAGGTTGTACTAACATGTCTAAAAAATCTGTTTAACGATATGATGACACTTACTTTGGGGCAAAATTAGCCGACAATACCCTTATCCCTCAACAAAATGCACGACTCGGGTCGATTGATTTTAAGCACTGGTTCGCAAATCAACGCGTTAGTTAGTCTGCAGTACTTTAGGGGTTAATATGCTGGAACATAAAGAAATTTACGCTATCGGCCATTCAACCCATCCGATTGAAGAATTCATCGATCTTCTAAAGGCCCATCAGATCAAGTGCGTCGTGGATATTCGAACCATCCCTAAATCGCGGCACTGTCCTCAATTCAACAAAGAGGCTTTAAAACAATCCTTAAAACTAGAAAAAATTGGTTATCACCATCTGAAAGAGCTTGGGGGACTTCGCCATACCACACAAGCTTCCATTAACACAGGATGGAAAAATAAAGCATTTCGCGGCTTTGCTGATTACATGCAAACACCTGCTTTTGAAAAAGCGTTAGAAAAATTAGAGAAACTTGCAGAAAAAAAGCGATGTGCTCTGATGTGCGCAGAAGCCGTTCCCTGGCGATGCCATCGCACATTGGTTCTGGATGCATTAAGTGCCAGAAAATGGAAGGGATTTCATATCCAAAGCCGCAAAACCGCCAAAAAACATAAGCGTACTTCCTTTGCAAAGATTAGAAAAGGACGGGTGATCTATCCATAGAACGATAATAAGCAGTTTTGCGATAGTTTTTATTCGATAAGCTATATAGACTTGTTAAGCTTTTTAATGAGGAAATAGTTATGTCTAAAAGATTAAAAGATAAAGTTGCCGTTATAACAGGAGCTTCTAAAGGAATTGGCGCATCAATCGCCAAACATCTTGCTGCCGAGGGAGCAAAAGTCGTTGTCAATTACTCGACGGGTAAAGAAGACGCCAGCCGTGTTGTAAAAGAGATCGAACAAAACGGAGGCATCGCACTCGCCCTCCAGGCCAATTGTGCGATACAAACAGAGATCCAACGTCTTTTTTCAGATACACAGGATGCATTTGGCAAACTAGATATTCTAGTGAACAATGCCGGTGTCTATCAATTCGCTCCCTTGGAAGCAATCTCCGCAGAACATTTTAATTACATGTTTAACTTAAATGTCCTGGGATTAGTTCTCGTTTCTCAAGAGGCAACAAAATATTTTGGCCCATCTGGCGGAAGCATGATCAATATCAGTTCTCTAGCCAGCCGCTCTTCCGCCCCCTATTCAACGATCTATAGCGCCACCAAAGCCGCGGTGGATTCGATCACAAAATCGCTAAGCAGAGAGCTAGGATCGCGCAACATTCGTGTGAACTCCGTCAATCCCGGCTTAGTCGAAACCGAAGGGGTTCACTCAGCTGGGCTAGCTGAGGGGGAATTCAAAAACGGTTATGAACAACAAACCGCTCTGGGCCGCATCGGACAACCTCATGATATTGCTCCAGCGGTTGTTTTTCTTGCTTCCGATGATGCACGTTGGATCACCGGAGAATCTTTATTTGTTACCGGCGGCTGGGGATATGGGCAGCCTCATGCAGAATGACTCTCGGTTAACTAGTGAAACACAACCGACAACTTACGTCCATCAAGAGCTGCAAGAAAACATTTCGATTCACCCGCTTTTTGGAACAGTGACTATTGAGACCTCCCTTAAGTTAGCACATGGCGGAGAGATTCCCGTCACGACAAAATTGTTTAAAACTTCAGACCAGTTGTAACAATCTCCTTTCTTTGTTATCAAAGAGTGTCGCCATTCATTCTAACAGCTCATTTTTTTGAAAATTAAGGTGGATATGACCAGAAAGTTACTGCTGATTCTCTTTTTGTGGTTAGCTCCGTTTCACACCTTTGCGACTGAGTCATTTGGAAGAAAAGCGTCAGTCGTCGAGTTTGTACGTAGCCACTACACCATCGCTAATGATCAATTGATCGCTCACGATGGGAACGTATACGACAAGATCCCCTTTAAAAGTGAAACGCACGAAAAGCTTGCATACAAACTTAAAGACCCGGCCTTAACTGACTTCATCTACTCTCTTTTTGAAACGCAGATCTTACCAACCCTTAAGGATGATCAACCAGAAACATTCGGTCGGGCCCTTGTCAACGTTTGTCAACTATTAGGTTCGACACCGGAAAGATCCGATTTTGCTTTATCCAAGGCGTTAGTTGAAGAAGGCTTTCCTTACGAGACATGGAAAAGAGAACATTCTCAAGCTTATGAAGGCTTTATCAACAAACTCATCATTCCCACCACAAAACCAGAGATTAAGCCAGACGAGCCCTTAAAAATTGTCCTCATTTCTACCTCGACAAGCGGAGGCAATCTTTCGGTCGCTCACGCTGTTAAAAGCTACCTGGATCTCTTCCCCGAATCGTACCAAACGGTTTACTTGGATTACGAAACATTCGCCGGCCAATATGATCCCATCAAAATCGCTTCGGGTAAATTCACCGTCGATAACATCTTCGTTCTTCTCCAGCAACACAACGTGATCGAACAAGAACTCATCGAAAAAGATCGCTTATGCCGGGAAGCCGCCAAATATATTCCTAACCGCACGGCAGAAAAGATGAAGGAGGCCATAAAGAAAATCGCTCCTCATTTAATCATTACCACCAGAAATTATTATGCAGACGATTTTAATCTTATTAGCCTTGGAGTTCCCTTCAGGCTGCTGAATTGCGATTATGAACTCTGTTTTTTCCACCACGATTACCTTGGAAAGGCGGATCCCGAACTCATTCGGCTTTGGCTGCCCTCTGACTCTCCACGTTTTTTTAAACCGTTCTTCGCACGACATCAACAATTCGAGCAGTATCATCGTGGCGATAACTGGGAAACGTTGATTGGCAAGCTAGCTGGAATGACCCGTAGCGATCCATCCACCCTGCAAGGGATGCTTGAGGTATTCGGATTTCCTGTGCGGCTTGAATTCGAATATGTTGAGGATGAACAAGCATTAGCCTCTTTCCAATCGAAATGGGATCTTAAACCGGAAGAAAAAGGTGTGATTGTCGATATGGGAGCCAACGGCGTTGGCATCCTGGAAAACATTTTTCAAACTTTAAAACAAGCGCCTGCACATTCCACCCCTATTAAATACTATTTTGTGTGCGGAAGAAATACCACCCTGAAGGTCCGCTTAGAGAAAGAACTTGAAGAAGATCGCTTGCAGTCGACAGCCTTAAGTAGATGCACGGTATTGGGATACATTCAGGCCCAAGAAAAAAGTGAATTGATGAACATTTGTTCCCTGATGATCGGTAAACCGGGCGGAGCCACGACTGCCGAAGTCAGTGCGCTGCGATTGCCGCTTCTGATGTTCTATATTCAGCGCTTTTGTGAAGAGGGGAATAAGGAAAAGCTTGCTGAAGCGAACCTATTGTACGAATATGTCGAAGGGTACCCTTTACCCCTTCAAATCGAAGAAGTTTTGAATAAAATCGAATCGGTCCCTATCCATGTCGAAGACCCCGATTGGAAAACCATTTTGTTAGAGAAGTTGGAAGAGCTTCGTTAGACAAGACACACACGACATACAGGACCATTTTAGTCCTGCCTATGTGATTTCATAATAAACTTTATTTTACTTCACAAAGTTATTTTAAAGCTGTTATAATATTCATGCTATGAAACTAACTAAATATTTAGTTGTTCTATTTTTATCTTTTTCTTTACTAACAGCCGCTGAATTCACCATAAGCTCCTACAATTGCGGCGGGCTATCCAACCATTACGACTACCTGCGCGCTAGCGTCATGCAGAAACTGATGCAGGAACGCTATCTTGCCGAACCTGCACAGATGGCGCTCAATGAAGAGATCCAAAAATTGGCCTTAAAAATTTTGTTTGCTTCTGAGGTTGAAAAACAACTCGCCCAACAAGAGTGGGAACGGAAAGGCTATCAACATGTTTTTGAAGAGATTACGGCCGCTCCTACCAAATCCAATAGCCTCAACGCCATCTGGAACCAGAAAGTGGAAAGCCTCATTACCTCATACAAAGTCCGTCCCGTCGTGATCCATGACCAAGAAGTGATCCAAGTGCTTCAAGATCACTTAAACGATCTAACGAGAACAGACAGCGATTTCCAGCAACAGCTGCAAACAGCCCGTGCCATTATGGCCAAGCGCATTTTTGAACATCACTTAAAATTCGATATTTTGTGTCTGCAAGAAGCAGATTATTTGGATGCAACACTTTTTCCGGCGCATTATGAGGTACGCTTCGCACAAACCGATCATTCCAAAAACGGAATTGCCTGGAACACGCAACGGTTTGAGCTCATCGAAACCATCGGAGATATTCTAGGCCGGGCGTTTGCCGTCAAACTGCGCGACAAAGAAACCGGTAAAACTGTTTTAGTCGCTTCCGGCCACTTAACGGGATGCAACCCTTACCGGGTCGAATTGAATGAAAAAACCAGCCTTAATGATTCCGCTAAAGGCGATTCTGAGCTCCAAACGACCGTTAACTTGTTTGACCAACTTGGCGCCGATCTGATGCTGGTCGGAATGGACTCGAATGTGACATCGCTCCATCCCCGCTTAACGATTCTTAAGCAATCAGGGTATCAACTAGATTACGAACATTTCTTGGAGCCAACCTGCACAAATCCGTATCAGGTGTTGAATACCCGGATCGATTGGATTGCTGTGAAGTCCACTCAGGCATCTGTGACCAATATCCCTGTCTTAAGCATCGGTTTGAACAACATCCAAACGAACATCAGCGATCATAAGCCCGTTGCAGCAAAGATAAGCTATTAATCAGGTCAAATTCGCATCCCGCAAAACTATATTCGCGGGCATACGCTTTCAACACGCTTTGTGTCGGGGTCAAGGTCAGAAGGGTATAAATATCCGGAATATGCTCAAAACTATGCGGGCCGCAGATATTGTCTCCCATTGCGGGACAGGTTATATAAGGAACCTGATTGATCACTTTCGAATGAAAATAGTGGAGATGGGCTTGGATGATCATGGAGACCGATTTTGATCTTGAAATCAGCGATTGAATTTGCTGATAATTTTCGAGAAAAAATCCCCGCTTATCTTTTTGCTCATACCCTTCATAAAAAAAGTTTCCGTTGACGTTCTGATCATCAATCGCGCAGTGGGTGAATAAAAGTGCGGGCGACTTGAGCTTTTGTAGCGTGGCATCTAACCACTCGAGTTGTTCCGCAGGCAGTGTATGCTTATACTCGCGCTCAGGCTGGCACACCATTCCGAGCCAAATCACGGGAACATCTTTGATCTCTTTGATGCCGAACGATTGCTGCTTAAACCCAGCAGCATGCCATAGGTTTTCCACCTCCTGGGTCGTCATCCTTTTAACGTCGTGATTCCCAATGAGGTGCAGGACCGGGCAGCTAAGAGACTGAAATGGCACAAGCGCCTGTCGATACAGGTTTTCATCGTGCTCGCGGCTTTCACTACGGATCAAATCGCCTAAGTTAACAATCAGGTCAGGTTGATGGAGTCGGACAATGTTACTTAACAATCTAGGCAGAGCGTCTTGGGCTAAATGAGAGGCTGCCCGCATCACTCCCCGGCGCTCGAGCGGCTTTCCGACATGAACATCATTAATAATGGCAATTTTCATAGATGTTCGAGTTTACCTAAAACGCTGTAATAAGTCATCTATTGCTAATATTTAAACCTTATATTTTAATTATTCTAAACTTTACCTCTGCGATCTCTGTGTTCTCTGTGGTAAAAAAAATATAATTCACCACAGAGACACAGAGATCACAGAGAGAGGAAACTTAAGTGAAACAGATCTTTTCTCTCTGTTTATTTCTGACCTATTTTATTAGTGGTTTTGCTCAAACACCGCCTTTTGATCTGGGCGAAGCCACCATCGATACGATCCATGCAGCCTATAAAGAAAATCGGGTGACCGCTGAACAAGTAGCCGTTGCCTATTTAGAACGGATCAAAGCCTATAATTTTGACTTGAGCCGCGGTGCACCGATCAACGCCTTTGTCTCCATCAATCCTTCTCTCATCGAAGATGCCCGCCGCCTAGATGAACACTACAAAAAAACGGGACAGTTTGTGGGTCCTTTGCATGGGATCCCGGTGGTGCTAAAAGATAATATCAACTCGTACGACACGCCCACAACCGCTGGGTCATTGGCTATGTTGGGATCGCAGCCGGTCCAAGACGCTTTCTTAGCAGCGAAGCTGCGCGAGGCTGGCGCCCTGTTACTCGGCAAAACCGCGATGGATGAATTTGCCGACGGGATGTTTGCCATCAGCAGCCGTACCGGACGAACTGGCAACCCGTACAATCCGAACGAGAACCCCGGGGGATCAAGCGGAGGCTCCGCAGCGGCCGTCAATGCGGGCTTTGCCGTCATCGGGATCGGAACAGATAATAGCGGCTCGATTCGCATTCCAGCCGTTTTTAATGGGTTATATGGCTTAAGACCCAGTACTGGACTCGTCAGCCAATCCGGAATATTTCCACGCGGTGGACTGGATGGCGTGGCCGGGCCGATCACCCGTTCGGTGAAAGATCTGGCGATTGCCTTAGCGGTGATCGCCCAAATCGATCTGAACGATGTCAAAACTCAAAACATTCCCCGCTTCAATGCGTATGCCAGCCGATTAACCGGGGGGTGGAACGGCAAGAAGATCGGGATCGTCAAAAAAGTGGGCACGCTTAACCCTTATGAAGGAACGCCGGAGCACATTCAGCAAATCTATCAGAATTTTTTCGAGCTGCTGCAGCGGCTGGGAGTCCAGCTCGTCGATGTGGAGCTACCCTTGTTTAACAACGACCGCCACAATAATACAGCAGGCGAGATTGAAGAGATTAATGCCTACCTGCAGTCATTTCCTTCGACTCGGCAAAATTTTGTCGAGATTTGCCAATCAAACCGCACACGTATCTTTGGAGATCCTGAAGATTGTTTGAAATACATCGAATCGACCGCCAAAAAGAACAGTGTATATTATCGCGATGTGTTGAAGATGTTTGCCGAAAACCGCACCTACGTCACCAATATGATGAACTATCATGGGGTCGACGCGTTGCTGATGCCCATTTGCCGCATCGGAGTTCCCACTTACGATCCGGAATGGATTAACACTTGGCGCATGCCGGTCTCTTCCAACAGTGGACTGCCTTCACTAGCCTTAATCGCAGGGTACAGCGCCGATATGCCGGTTGGAGTGGAATTCATCGGCAAAATGTATCAGGAAGCGGATCTCCTTGCGCTAGCCTATCAGATCGAAACCAGCGCACCCAAACGAAAAATTCCTCCTTTAACTGGCCCGGGAAATCTTTTTTTTAATCGACTCTCCATTTCTCAAATTAACAATTTTATCACCCTTCTAGGATATACCACATTTAATCTAGAACTGATCAATAAGCCCCGAACTTTAGCTCCAGAGAAATTCCGAAACATCGTAGAATTGTTGATTCAATCGTTTTCCAATCCATAACTTAAGGATCCCCCAATGAAACAACTCTCATTAAAAGGACAAACCGCATTGATCACTGGAGCCTCCAGCGGGATTGGCAAAGCGTGTGCGGAGCAATTTGCCGAGATTGGCGTCAACCTTATCATTACCGCACGCCGTTTTGACCGGTTGAACGAGCTTGCCCAAACGTTGACGAAGCAGCATGGGGTGCGCGTGACCCCTTACCAGCTAGATGTGCGGGATAATGGCGTGGTTGAAGCGGTTTTCAAACAGATCGAACAAGCGGAGCTAGACATCGATATCGTTGTCAACAACGCCGGCCTAGCCCTTTCCAGCGATAAACTGCAAGACGGAAAGACCGAAAACTGGGACACCATGATTGATACGAATCTCAAAGGGCTGTTGTATGTGACAAAAGCAGCGCTGCCATTCTTATTAAAGAAGAATAAGGGACATGTCATTAATATCGGCTCGGTCGCTGGGCTAGGATATTACACTGCCGGGAACGTCTATTGCGCGACCAAGCATGCCGTGAATGCCATCAGCCATACGTTGCGAATGGATCTTGCCGGCAAAGCCATCCGCGTCAGCGAAATCGACCCAGGTGCGGTAGAAACCGAATTCAGCGAAGTGCGCTGGAGCGATAAAGAGCGCGCGAAAAAAATGTATGAAGGTTTTCATCCGCTGGTAGGCGCCGATATTGCTGATGCCGTGATCTACTGCGCCACGCGGCCTGAGCATGTCAATGTGTCGCAAATGGTTGTGTACCCCCAAGCCCAATCAGCGTTGACCGATATCAACCGTACGGGCGATCAACCCAAAAGCATTTTTGATGTAACGAAAAATAGGAAGGATTTTTTATGTTTAGATGGATTCTAGCCGCTTGCATGGTGTTGTCGACTACGCTGTCAGCGCAAATCAATGTATTAGCATTCAGCGGCAGCTTGCGTGATGATTCAGTGAACAAGAAATTGGTGCTAGAAGCAGCCAATTTCGCGCGCCAATTAGGCGCAAATGTTACGGTCATCAATTTGAAAGATTATCCCATGCCCTACTACGATCAAGATCTGGAGGATCGCGAAGGGCTGCCGCCAAAAGCGCGCGAGTTCCGTAATTTACTCATTCAAAACCAAATCGTCATTATTGCCTCTCCAGAGTACAACGGCTCAATTTCTGGGGTGTTGAAAAATGCGTTGGACTGGGCTTCGCGGGATGATCAGGCTAATCCTTCCCGAGAAGGCTTTAAAGGGAAAAAATTCTTATTGCTAAGTGCATCGCCAGGACGCGGCGGCGGCACCCGGGGCTTAGTGCATCTGCGCGCTGTCATTGAGAATATTGGCGGAACGGTTCTTGCCACTCAGGTCTCTGTCCCCAATGCGTATGACGCCTTTAACGACCAAGGACAATTAAAGGATGCTCAACTCAGAATGCAGTTGCAGCAGTCGGTTAAAACAGCCTTAGGGCAATAAAAAATTCCAAATTCACTTTAAGGTATCAGCCAGGATTCCCCATTTTGAAGGGCGCGGAAACGTTCAGGGTGGGGCGCCGATTTCAATGCTTCTTTTAAGTCGTCTATCGGATCTTGAAACCCCTCATCCGATAGCTTAAATGTACCAAAGTGAATGCCCATTGTGTAAGGTTCGCCTAACTCCTTAAAGGCTTCTACAGCATCAAATGGATTCATATGGACGTAACGCATAAACCAACGCGGTTCATACGTGCCAATCGGCAGCATGGCAAACCGGAACTCCTGAAAACGGGATTTCACATACTTAAATACCTCGCCATTGCCATAGCCGGTATCTCCGGCAAAATAGATGTTGCCATCCGGCGTTTCTAATACAAAAGATCCCCACAGCTCACGATCCCAATCAAAAAACGAACGGGAAGACCAATGCTGAGCCGGCATTAAATGAACAATCAAATTAGGATCCGCCATCAACGATTGATTCCAATCTAGGGTTTGGACGCGGATCGAGGGATCGTTGCTGCGAATCACCGCGTCATTGCCAAGAGGAGCAACGATCAAAGGATGATCACGGTTCCATAACGTTTCTAATGTCATTTGATCCAAATGATCGTAGTGGCCATGGCTAACGAGAATGAGATCGATCTTTGGCAAATCTTCCATCTTTACACCTGGAGCAGCTCTCCGCCGCACCGTTTTCATTTTAAAGGGAGCGGCAAACTCATTCCAAATGGGATCGGTAAGGATATTTATGCCCTGGGTTTGGATCAAGACCGTTGCATGACCAATAAATGTCGCCACGAGCTGATCTCCATAAACAATGTTGGGAGGGGGAGGAAACAACCGGTTTTCTATATGCTCCGGCCAAGGTTTCGGCTTGGCTGTCAATTTCCATTTCAACAGATTTAAAAAGGAATGCTTTCGCGGATTCCAAGGATTGAAAAAACGGGATCCATCGAAATGATCATCCATGATTACCCCTCGCTGCGGATATTGCCTAGCTGCTGGATGAATTTAGCAACCAGGGCGGTCCATCCAGTTTGGTGGGACGCACCTAAGCCAAGTCCAGTATCGCCATGGAAAAACTCATGGAATAAGATCAAATTCTTCCAATGGGGATCATGTTGAAAGGGGCTGTTGGGATCGTACATCGGGCGTAGCCCTTTTTCATTGCGGCAGAACAGTTTTGTCAAGCGGATGGACAATTCAGTCGCAATGTCTTTTAAATGCATCAAACGCCCTGAGCCGGTCGGAAATTCTACCTTGAAATCATCGCCATAGTAGTGATGGAACTTTTGCAACGATTCGATGATGAGAAAATTCAACGGCATCCAAATCGGTCCGCGCCAGTTTGAGTTGCCTCCGTAGAGTTTACTTTGAGAGTCTCCGGGTTGGTAGTTCAAAGTATAGGAGCTGCCGTTCAATTCTAATTGATAAGGATGATCTTGATAATATTTGGACAAGGAGCGGATCCCATATTCAGAAAGAAACTCCTTCTCATCCAGCATATAGCGCAAAAGCGATTTGAGATGTTCCTTATCCAAAATGGAAAGCAGGCGCCGTTTGCCAAGCCCCGGCTGGTCAACACTGGCCATCGTGCGGGTATATTCCGGGCGCCGATGGGTGAACCAATCCACCCGTGCCTCGAACGTCGGCATGGTTTTCATGATCTCGGGTTCAATCGTTTCCACAGCAAAAAGAGGCAGCAGTCCGACCAGCGAACGCACCTTCAAAGGGATGATCCGACCGTCTTCTAAGTGCATCGCGTCATAGAAGAAGCCATCTTCCTCATTCCACAACGAATGCCCGCGTTTTCCACAATCATGCAGGGCGTGAGCAATCCGCAAAAAATGTTCGAAAAACTTGGTGGCACTATCTTGATAGACTGGATCTTCTTGAGCCAGTTCCAGGGCAATCTTCATCAGCAAGATGCAATAAAAACTCATCCACGCGGTTCCATCTGCTTGATCGATCCGCCCTTTAAAAATCGGATTACTGCGGTCGAAAATGCTGATGTTGTCCAGCCCTAAAAATCCTCCCTGGAAAATGTTATTCCCCTCCCGATCCAGCCGGTTGACCCACCATGTGAAGTTGAGTAAGAGCTTATGAAAAATGCCTTCCAGAAATTTGCGGTCCGCTTTGCCATTCTGCTTTTCGTCGATCTTATAGACGCGGTAGGCTGCCCATGCAATCGTGGGAGGATTCACATCATTAAAATTCCACTCATACGCCGGCAGCTGTCCATTAGGATGCATGTACCATTCGCGAGTGATGAGGGTCAGCTGCCGTTTGGCAAAATCGGGATCCAGCAGCACCAATCCGATCGCATGGAAAGTCAAGTCCCAGCAGGCGTACCAAGGGTATTCCCATTTGTCCGGCATGGAAATGATGTCGAAGTTAACCAAATGCTCCCACCCTTTACTATTCACTTTCTTCCGGTTCACCGGAACCGAATAAGGATGGTTATCCCCTTTAAGCCACTGTTGAAAATCGTAATTGTACAGCTGCTTCGACCACAACATTCCAGCACACGCTTGCCGCTGGATGTTTAATTCATCCGGTGAAAGCTGCGGATTTTTAAAGTGAGAATAGAACTCATTCGCTTCTTGAAAGATCGGAA
>JAGVLX010000088.1 GCA_020054065.1 Parachlamydiales bacterium
AAACCCCTAAAATTAATGAATATAATAATAAATATTATATCCAAAAAAGGGTTAAATTTCAAGTTCTAAGTTCGGTGTTATAATTCACCACTGAGTCAGTGAGATCACTGAGAGAAAATGAGATTGGGAGATAATTTCTCAATACTCTCATATTTACTCAGTGATCTCAGTGACTCGGTGGTAATCATTTCGTTGCATCTTTCGGTTTAGGGATAATCACTTCGTCGATGAGTCCATACTCTTTTGCTTCATCCGCGCTCATATAGAAGTCCCGCTCGGAATCCGAGGTGATTTTTTCCACAGTCTGTCCGGTTTGGTTCGCCATGATGCGGTTGATATTCCGTTTTAAGATCACAATTTCTTTCGCTTGGAGTGCGATATCGGCGGAAGTTCCCCCGACTCCCCCATAGGGTTGGTGGATCATAACCCGGCTGTTCGGTAGCGCGTAGCGGCGGCCTTTTGTCCCGGAAGTAAGAAGGAGCGCTCCCATGGAAGCAGCTTGTCCAATACAGTAGGTGTTGATGTTGCAACCCAGGAACTGCATGGTGTCGTAGATGGCCAGTCCTGCGGCAATGTAGCCGCCCACGGAGTTGATATATAGGTGAATGTCTTTCTTGGGATCTTCCATTTTGAGGAAGAGGAGCTGCGCGACGACGACATTCGCGACCTGGTCGGAGATATCTTGACCGATGAAAATAATGCGGTCTTTCATCAGGCGTGAGTAGATGTCCATGGAACGTTCGCCGCGGCCTGTATCTTCGATGACATACGGGACAAGAGAGAGGGAAGGGTGTGGATGGCGTGTCATACTAAACCTATATTGTTAAGGGAAATACATATCTCAACCGATCCCTAAAGTCAATAAAATTCAATGGGCAATAGGGGCTAACTGTATCTGTCCATTGAGTCCATAGCGTCCATTTAGTCCCTATTTACTACCATTTCCATTGAAAAATTAAAAATAATATAGAAACCACTCCTATTTAGCCCAGCGATAGCGAGGCTTTTTATCTACAATTGTTACTCTTCAGTCTGGGCGTGGTCGACAACATAATCCAGTGCTTTCTGCGCGGTGACTAAATTGACTGTTTGTTTTCTAAGTTCCTCAGAGTCAATGTTCATTGCTTCGCGATTGTGCATCATTGTTTTGAGCATCTGCTGCAAGATATCTTCTTTGGAAACCGTAATTTTTTGTTCATCAGCTAATTTGAAGATCAGGAATTGGAGCCTGAGGTACTGTTCCGCTTCAGTTTTGGCTTCTTCTTCCAGTTTCTGCAGTAATTTATTAATCTCATCTTCTTTAAAGTGAGACTCTTTCATATGGTCGATCTTTTTATCCAAACGGCGTTGCGTTTCCGCTTGAAGCAGGGAGCGGGGAAGTTCGAATGGATATTTTTGCAGCAACGCTAGCTGGACCTGTTCCCGTTTAAGATCCACAATCGTGTCATTCAGCTGCTTCTCTAAGCTTTTAATGATTTTGTCTTTCAAGTTCGCGACGTCGGTTGCGCCAGCTTTTTTGGCTAATTCATCGTCGAGCTCAGGAGTGTTGGCGTGACGGATCCGGTTCACTTTGATGACGCAGGTGGTGTTCGCTTCGATCTCTCCATCGGTGCCAGGCTGATTTAAAGCTGGAGTGCCGTCAAACGATTCGTTTACTTGTTTGCCGATGACGAGCCCAAGGAGCTTTTCATCCATTTTGCCGGGAACCACTTCGTAACTTCCGGTGCGGCGCTGCGGTTCATGCAAAGCGGGGTTGCGCAGTTCTAATTCGAGCTCCACATCATCCCCTTGCTGGACGGGACGGTCGATAATCTCTTCCCATTGGGCATGGTGGCGGCGGATCCGTTCGATCACTTCCTGGACGCTGCCGTCGTCGATTGTGGGCGGATTCACTTTTTTGAGAGTGAGTTCTGCTGGGTTGACCACTGGAACCTGCGGATATTGTTCAAATTTGTATTTGATCGAAGCGGGTTCATTGGGAACGAGTTTGTCGAGCTTGACGTCATGCACCGATTCGTTCGAATAAGGATAGATGTTCGTCAGCTTTAAGACCTCTTGGAATGTCGTATTCAGAATGATGTCGCGGAATTCATCTTGAATCGCTTTTTTATACCGCTCCATCACCACCTGTTTCGGAGCTTTCCCTTTGCGGAAGCCGGGGAGTTCAATCTCTTTAGAAACATTGCGCAACGCTTTTTCATGAGCGGCTTCCGTTGCCGTGGGGGTAAGTGTCACATCAAAGGCGACGACGCATTCCGGCTCATGTTTAACAGTTACGCTGAGATTTTCATTTTTAAACTCTTGAGGGGACTGGTGTTCTGACACGGCTTTATCCTAATGTTAAAGGAAGTTAGCGGGCGATGAGGCTTGAACTCACGACCCTCACGTTGGCAACGTGATGCTCTACCACTGAGCTACGCCCGCAGGTTACAATGAAGTTGTTTTTCTGAATAGCGGGCGATGAGGCTTGAACTCACGACCCTCACGTTGGCAACGTGATGCTCTACCACTGAGCTACGCCCGCGCCATTCATTTCCAAGCGAGTGTTCCAAAGCGGGTGATGAGGCTCGAACTCACGACATTCACCTTGGGAAGGTGACGCTCTACCAACTGAGCTACACCCGCATTAGTCAAAGTGCAGCATTATAGGAGCGTGACGATTTTCTCGATACAGAAATGTACAAGATGATGATAAAAAAATTGCCGGTTCTAGACCGAAGAATGGAGGAAACTTTGGACTAGAACCGGCGGTGGGGAATTGGCCACGGACCTTATTTGCCGTGTAAAACATAATTATGTCTGAGGGGTGAGTTTTTGGCTAGCACTTTTTTTGCCAAAGTGAAAAAAACGTGGTTTATAATCAATGATTTACGATTTTATTCTTAAACGACATAAACGCTCCAAAAGACCAAAACGACCTAAAGGACCAAAAAAGGAGGGGGGTGACGACAAGAATTTTTTTTCGTTTTGGTTGTTTAGGTCCTTTATGTCCTTTGGGTCGTTTTGTCGTTTTTTACTAAATGATTTTTTAGTGACATGATGTTATCAAGTTTATATACTTCGCGCAGATTCGTAAGGCTGTCTTGAATGATCAATTTTCGTAAGCTAAAACAAGATTTTTCTCCCGCCATCCTGAAGGAAGGGCGCGTCCTTTATGATAAGGGGATGGTCGCTTCCGCCAAAATTGTGGGCATTAAAGAAAATTCTATTCGGGTTCACTGCCGCATCACGGGGAACTACGACAATAAATATGAGTGCGAGCTGGAAATCGACCGAGAAGAATCGGCGATGCTCGATTCAGACTGTGACTGCACCTATAAATATGACTGCCAACATTTAGCCGCCATCTTGTTCTATCTTGAAGAACATATGAATGAAATTTTTTTAAACTATTCCAAAGAAACGGATCTTGAGAATGCGCATAACCTGGACCAGGATGAAAAAGAAAAAATTTTAGAGACGGTCAAAGAAGCGGAACATAAAGAGGTGGTTCGGAAAGGGAAGAAGCTGCAGAAAGAGTTGCTTCATGAGTATGTGGGCGCCGCACAAATTTTAGGACAGTCCCCCTTTTTTACTCCCGATGAAATGCTGGAGCAAGATAAAGCGGAACTAGCGGTCATTGCTTCCCCCCCAGCTAACGACCGGGCCGTGCAGGAAATTCGCCTTGTGCTCCGGCTTCCCTACCGATCAAAACCGCTTAATGTATTAAATGTTAAAGAGTTGCTTGATGCGATCAAATACTTGGAACCGTTGTTTTTAGGGAGCCGCCGCTTCTTTTTTGGATTGAGCTCCTTTGATCCGGACAGTGCGCTGATTTTGAAAATGATTATGGATTTTGCCCGTTTTCCGGAGATAAAGGGAGAACGGAATCAGAGTATCGCGATTTTGGATACAGAAGCGTGGGGCACGATTTTGGCGCATGCCTATGATTTGGCGATGAGCCGGATGACCGGATTCGAGTCGATTAGTGATCCGCAAAGTTTACCAGCGATGCCCTGTTTGTATGCCGGAACGATTGAAGAGCCGCTCCGTTTTTCCGCCCAGCCGGCCTTGATCCGTTTTCAACTCGATTATCTGGATGGATCCGCCCCCAAACTGTGGTTGAAACCCAATCTACTGATCGACCAGCAGACGATCCCATTGGAAGAGGGGGTCCTGTATGAGTGCGCCAAGCCGGGGATGATCTATAAAAATGTGTATTACCGGTTTCAGCCGCGCATCAAACGGAAACATTTGCGCCACTTAAATGCATTCCGCGATGTCACGGTGCCCGAGCCCCTGTTCGGGACCTTTGTCGAAAATTCGCTGCCCGAACTCATGCGCTTCGCCGACATTTCGAATAAGGAAGTGATCAATAAGCTGGTGACCCTGCCATTTGTCGGCAATCTTTCGGCGATTTGCGACATCCACTATCTGAATGGCGAGCTGGAAGCGGCCCTCACGTTTGTGTATGACAATATTCACGTCCCAGCAACTTCTTCCCAATTAACTGTGGAACAGATTCAAGATTTCGTCACTCCGCAAGGCATTTTAGCCCGCAATTTGACCGAAGAACAAAAGATCATTCAAGACTTGTTCCAAGATTTCCAATTTGATCCTGCCCAAGGCACCTATTGTGCGAAAACCGATAAAAAGATTGTCGAATTCATGACGGAAGTGATTCCGCGCTTTCAGCAGCGGGTTAAGTTTAATTGTCCTGAAAACTTGTTGGAGCAGTTCATTTACGACAATTCCAAATTCAATTTGCTGTTAAGTGAAACCGACCGCATCGATATCTATCAAGTGACCCTAAAAACCGAAGGACATTTACGCGGATTTACAGTCGACCAACTGTGGGATTGCATCGCCTCTAAACGGTCGTTCATCGAGCTAGCAGCCAAGAAAGAAGGGAAGAAAAAAGCCGCTGACGCACCTGTGAAAAGCAACAAAATCTTGGTTCTCGATTTGGAAAAATTAGCGCCTGTCGTGCAGATTTTTGACGAGCTGGGAATCAATAGCCTCGATGACCATACGGAAGAGAGGCCGTTGTGGAGCCTTGCCAGCATCACACCGGAACAATTTGAGGGGTTGCCCATCACGTTTGCGATGACCGACCGGTTGGCGCAGATCCAGCAGCAAATGTTAGGCAACAGCGCTGTCGATCCGATTGTCATTCCAGATCAAATTTCGGCCACCCTCCGTACTTACCAGAACGAAGGGGTCCAGTGGCTAAGCCGCTTGCGCCAGATGCATTTGAATGGGATCCTTGCGGATGACATGGGGTTAGGGAAAACGTTGCAGGCAATCATAGCCGTCACCCAGCACAAATTGATCTATCCGAAATCGATTTCCATGGTGGTGTGTCCCACCTCGCTTGTGTATAACTGGAAAGAGGAATTTGGGAAGTTCAATCCAGAATTGAAGGTCCTGCCGGTCGATGGGACGCCGGCGCAGCGTAAAAAATTACAGACGGAAATCAACCATTTTGACATTGTCATCACCTCCTACAGCTTGCTGCAGAAAGATGTCGAATTTTACAAGACAGTCCAGTTCGGTTATCTGATCCTGGATGAAGCTCAGCACATCAAAAATCGCGGCACGCGCAACGCTAAGTCGGTCAAAATGATCACGGCTGCCCATCGCCTGATCCTGACCGGTACGCCGATTGAAAACTCCTTAGACGAGTTGTGGAGCCTTTTTGACTTCCTCATGCCCGGATTGCTAAGCTCCTATGAGCGGTTTGTGGAGAAATATATCCGCACGTCGACCTATACCACCGGAGAAAGTTTGGAAGCGCTCCGCCGCAAAGTCTCGCCCTTCATTTTGCGCCGCATGAAGAAAGATGTGTTGTCCGAACTGCCGCCGGTCTCGGAAATTGTTTACCACTGCCACCTTTCGGATCTGCAGCGCGAATTGTATAAATCGTATGCCGCGTCGGCGCGGGAAGAGCTATCTCAGCTGGTGAAGAAAGAAGGGTTTGATAAAGTCCAAATTCAAGTCCTCGCGACCCTAACTCGTTTAAAGCAGATCTGCTGCCATCCCGCCATTTTTGCCAAGGAAGCGCCTGAAAATGGAGACTCCTCTAAATACGAAATGCTGCTTGAACTGTTGCAAAGCTTGATTGAAGGGAACCACAAAACCGTCATCTTCAGCCAATATACGCGGATGCTGAACATCATGCGCACGGACCTGCAGCAGCGCGGCATCCGTTTCTCTTATCTCGACGGAACTAGCAAAAACCGTTTGAACATTGTGAAGCAATTTAATGAAGATGAAAAAATCCCCATCTTCCTTGTCTCGTTGAAAGCCGGTGGAACCGGCTTGAATTTAGTGGGAGCCGACACCGTGGTTCACTATGATATGTGGTGGAACCCGGCCGTCGAGAACCAGGCAACTGACCGAGTACACAGGATCGGACAAAAAAATTCCGTGTCATCATACAAACTCATCACCCTCGGTACCATTGAAGAAAAGATTTTAGAGATGCAGAACCGTAAAAAATCTTTAGTGAAGAAGGTGATCAGCAGTGATGAAGAAGCGATCGCCAAGTTAACGTGGGAAGAAGTATTAGAGTTGTTACAAACATAGGAACAATATGGCTCAGACAAAAAAACATCAGGCAGGCTTAAAGGCTGTACTGGATAATTTTTACCAGACCGCTTTTGGACAGCTCAACCGATTCCGCGGCGTATTCTCGAATGACATTGGAATCGACCTAGGGACTGCAAACACCTTAGTTTACGTGCGCGGGAAAGGGATTGTCCTGGCTGAACCATCTGTCGTCGCAGTGGATTCGTTAACGAATGAAGTGCTGGCTGTCGGACATAAGGCGAAAGCGATGCTCGGTAAGACGCCGCGCAAAATCCATGCAGTCCGCCCCATGAAAGATGGGGTGATTGCCGATTTTGAAATTGCGGAAGGGATGCTTAAGGCATTGATTCAACGCGTCACCCCATCCAGAAGCTTGTTTAGACCCAAAATTTTGATTGCCGTGCCTTCTGGGATTACCGGCGTGGAAAAACGCGCGGTGGAAGATTCTGCCTTGCATGCCGGCGCTCAAGAAGTGATCTTGATTGAAGAACCGATGGCAGCTGCGATCGGCGTCGACCTCCCGGTCCATGAACCGTATGCGAACATGATCATCGACATCGGTGGCGGAACGACCGAAATCGCGATTATCTCGTTAGGGGGGATTGTGGAATCCCGTTCCCTGCGGATCGCTGGGGACGAGTTTGACGAGTGCATCATCAACTACATGCGCCGTACCTACAATCTGATGATCGGACCGCGGACAGCGGAAGAGATCAAGATGACCATCGGCTCGGCTTATCCGTTGGGTGGTAACGAGCTGGAAATGGAAGTGCGCGGCCGCGACCAGGTGGCTGGGTTGCCGATCACGAAGCGGATCAATTCGGTGGAAATCCGGGAGTGCTTGGCTGAACCGATTCAGCAAATCATTGAAGCCGTCAAGCTCACCTTGGAAAAATGCCCGCCTGAATTGGCGGCCGACCTTGTTGAACGGGGAATGGTGATTGCCGGTGGGGGAGCCTTGATTAAAGGATTGGATAAAGCGCTGATTAAAGAAACAGGATTGCCCGTGATTGTCGCGCCCAATCCGCTGCTGGCTGTGTGTTTGGGCACCGGCAAAGCGCTGGAGTACTTAGATAAATTCCGCAAACGCAAAGCGCTTGCATAATGAACAAGACCAGGACAAACACGACATCCAGGACAAACAGGACCTTAGAACCTATCGTCCTGCCTGTCCTGGATGTCGTGTTTGTCCTGTTTGTCCTTGTAAATAACTAGGGAAACTTGAAATGTCCATTTTGTCTCGTGATACAGCCCTTTTGCCTCCCAAGATTCAAAAATGGGTGAATGATACCGCTGCCCTTTGCCAGCCTGACAATATCCACATCTGCGATGGCTCCCAATCTGAGTACGACACTCTATGCGCCTTGCTTGTCAAAGAGGGGATCTTTCATCAATTAGATTCCGTCAAGCGCCCCAACAGCTTTTTGGCGCGGTCATCCCAGGAGGATGTAGCGCGTGTCGAAGCCCGTACCTTTATTTGTTCCAAAACGCGTGATCAAGCCGGACCAACAAATAACTGGATGGATCCGGAGGAGATGCGCAAAATCTTGATGCCCCTGTTTAAAGGATCGATGCACGGCCGCACCATGTATGTGATTCCTTACAGCATGGGGCCGCTGAATTCTCCGTACGCTAAAATCGGCATTGAAATCACCGATTCGCCCTACGTCGTGTGCAATATGCGGATCATGACGCGCATCGGACAAGAGGTGTTAAATAAATTAGGGGATGGCGAATTCGTGCCTGGGGTGCATTCGGTCGGAGCTCCTTTAGAACCCGGACAAAAAGATTCGCATTGGCCATGTAATCCCCACCATGTGTATATCACCCATTTTCCTGAAACGCGCGAAATTTGGTCCTATGGCAGCGGATATGGCGGGAATGCGTTATTAGGCAAAAAATGTTTTGCGTTACGCATCGCTTCTGTCCAGGCGCGCGATGAAGGATGGCTGGCCGAGCACATGCTGATTTGCGCGATCACCAATCCGGCGGGCGAAAAAAAATATATCGCGGCTGCTTTTCCCAGCGCATGTGGAAAAACCAATTTAGCGATGATGAATCCCACTCTGCCGGGATGGAAGATTGAAACGGTGGGCGATGACATCGCGTGGATTGGATATGGTCCAGATCATCGTTTGCGGGCCATTAATCCTGAGACTGGTTTTTTTGGAGTTTGCCCTGGGACTTCTCTCAAATCGAACCCTAACGCGATGAAAGCCATTCACTCCAATTCGATCTTCACCAATGTAGCGTTGACGGATGATGGAGATGTGTGGTGGGAGGGAATGACCGACAAACCGCCCGCACATGCGATCAGTTGGACGAATCAAGAGTGGACGCCGAATTCACCTGAAAAAGCGGCTCATCCTAACTCCCGTTTTACCACCCCGATCTCCCAATGCCCCATCGTGGATCCGGCATGGGTGGATCCGCATGGGGTGCCATTATCCGCGATCATTTTTGGCGGGCGCCGCTCTACAGCGGTTCCGCTGGTCTGCGAATCGTTTAGCTGGCAGCACGGGACCTTCTTAGGGACCTCTATCTCGTCTGAAATGACTGCCGCAGCAGAAGGGCAGGTGGGTAAATTACGACATGATCCGTTCGCCATGCTTCCGTTTTGCGGCTACCATATGGGAGACTATTTTGCCCACTGGCTGTCGTTTGCCAGAAAAAAAGATCTGGGAAAACTGCCAAAGATTTATACGGTCAACTGGTTCCAAAAGGGCGCAGACGGGAAATTCCTCTGGCCGGGATTTGGCGAAAACAGCCGCGTTTTAAAATGGATTTTCGAGCGCACATCCGGAGTTCAGAATGGGGTGGAAACGCCGATCGGCATTTTGCCGGCGCCGGGAGCGTTGGATGTGAGCGGGCTTGATCTTTCTCCTGATTCCATCAAAGAACTCTTACGTGTCGATGTGGAAGCGTGGAAAAAAGAAGCGGCAGAGCTTAGGGAATATTACAAAATTTTCGGCGACCGCCTACCAGCTGGCATCAAGGATGAATTGCAGCAACTAGAAGCTAGACTTGATAAAACCTCATGAAAAAAGAAGATCAACTGTTGCAAAACTTACGGCAGCTGCGCTTATTTCTGCTGCTCAGCGGATGTTTAAACATTTTGTTATTGGCGGGCGCCTTTTACTGGCTGTTTAAAGACCGTCCTCCGGTGCCCTACGTTCAACTTAAGCCCGCTGAAGTGGCGCAAACTCCCTTGGCGGACGAACGTTCAAATAGCGAAGTGTTGAACGCCCTCAAAGCAATGCCCCTTGAACAGCTGTTAGCGAAACTAAACGATCCACAGTTGGTTGAAAATGGGTATGCGCAACGGGACTTGGCGCTGGCTGTTTTGGTTTCGTTCCACCACTTTGACCTGCAGCGTGCGCTTGGCGGACCCTTGCCAAAACCGCGTTTGTCCAGCGTAGGAAACGGGTTGGTGGTGACAATCTACCCGGGGCTTACCGAAGAACAATACCGGGCGATTCAACAATTTGTGAATACCGAACGGTGGCCTTTTTCGGCGCAAGGGCTGTTTAGCCTGGCGCAAAATCCGCTGCGCCATCATGACCTCACCCTTCAAGAGACGTTTTACCATACGCCTGAATTCCTCACGGTAGAAATGTTGTTCAAACGGGGAGATGTGCCTGTGGAAAAAAATGAACTCTTCGAGTTGGTTTCGGAAGGGGATTGGAACATGCTGACCGAATTTGCTGCCAAACAGCAGGCCTCGCAAGATTTGAGTGCTCCCATGCGGCAAAAATTTTTGCTAGATTATTTGCACAAAGGTTCCCGCACAGCGGCGTTGCTGCTGCTGAAGACCGAACATGAGTTTGCGGTCAAAAAATTGGATGATCAAACGGTTGCGGAACTTCTCAGACTGCTGCCGGAAAAATCGGATGTGGCCGAACAGTATGCTAAAGAGATTTTAGCCAGCCCACGCGGGGATGCGGTCGTACAGCTTTCCTCTAAAGTAGCGGGCGTTGAAGTCGAACCCAAGAAAAAACCGGAAGATGTGCTGAAGCCTCCGGCCGCTCAAAGCAAAGTGTTTGAAAAATCGCTGCCGAAACAAATCGTTAAGTTTTCGCCTCAGCCTAAAACGCAGACGGCTAAACCAGCCGCCAGACCGCAAGCGCATTTAGTGCAGGAAGGGGATTCATTATGGAAAATTTCCAAGCGTTATAATGTCAGCCTGGAAGAGTTGCGCCGTTTAAATAAGCTCAATTCGGATGTGTTGAAGTTGGGCATGTTGATCAAACTGCCGCCCGAAAAGAAGTAACAGGACAAACCGGACATTTTGGAAACTCCATTGTCCTGGATGTCCTGTGCGTCGTGTATGTCCTGTTTGTCCTGGTCCTGGTGTTTTTATTTCAGCTTATTCACTTGATCCAAAACCTTGGCGCGCTCTACGTTAAATTTTTCAAGGTTTTCGGCCACCTCTTCCAAAGCGAAATTATTCGGCATAAAGTCAGGATGGGTCAAAACTTTACCTGATTTTGGAGATGTGTTTTTCTTTTGAACAACCAGCCATTCTTTCGCTTTAGCTTCACTATAAGTCAATCCATCCGATAAAACGGTTCCCTTCTTTAAAGGCTCAAGAGTTATAGGACATTCTGGCAAAAGCTCTTCGATTTTAATGCCGGATACAAAATTGGCTAACAGTTCAAGCTTCTTCTGCAATAACGCATTTTGGGCGCGCAATTGTTCCACTTCGGTGGGGGAGGCGGCTGCTGGAGAAGATACCGACGGCACTGGCATGCCAGGTAAGGCAGCTAGCCGATCGCTCGGAAGCCCTGGCTTCTCTTCCTTCACAGGAAGCGCTGTGCTTTGAGTCAAGTTCACTTTTTCGGCTGTTGCTGCAAATGGCTTCAATTGGGCCGCAGGAATTCCGGCGGGCTTGATTTCACTCACCTCTTTTTCCGGAAGTTTGTAATCAGGAAGTTTGAACCCTGCCGGACGCAGGCGTTGTCCAATAAGGATCATTTCGAAATGCTGCTTCGTTTCATTTAAGATCCCGCGGATATGTTTCAGCTTCAGCTCATATTTCGCTTTAAGCTCGGGATTCTGACTGATCTCTTGCGAAAGCAAAGCAAAACGATGCTCCTGGACGAGTCGGCTGGCTTCATCCAAGTTAAAGTTGTTCTGGGCGCTCTTAAGCACTTGACCCGCATACAGCTTATCAGCATCCGTTCTTAGCGTGTGAAGCTGGGTGTTATAGTCAATTTGCATGGATTCTCCTATTGTTTGATTATTTTGAATCAATTTTAGAGAAAATTTTTATATCTTCAATAAATCGCCGGTAAAGATCATATAAATTATCAAATATTTTATTTAAAATATTATATATCAGTAAGTTTTGTTCTTTAAACTATCCTTATAACAACTTTAATAATCGTTAATTTTTCAAATTTATAATAATGTAAATATAAAAATATTATATAATAAATATAAGGTTATTTAGGATTTAAGATGGGTAGTAATAATGACATTACCATAACGGCATTAACGGCTGTCGTTCCGCTCTGGGATCAGGGCATGAAGGAATCTTTTGAGTCGTTAAAAAGCATTTCGGCCATTAAAGAAGGGCGAAAATATTACTTCTACCCGAAGGATTCGAAATTCTATGAATCAGGCGGACTGGCTGCGAAAGTGGCCCGTAACGTCGAGTATTATTCGGGTTTGAAGACTCTGCATCTTGACTATGCATCTTCTACCGTTGAAAAAGCAGTCAGAACCACCTATGGCCAAAGCTATCGCGATGAGGTCGCAGGATTTCTTAAAATTGCTCGCGATGTGGATGGGCACGTCAGGCAATTCTTTCGAGTTCTCGAGCGGAAGGATATCGACATCATCACCTGTTATAAAATCATCGAAGAAGTGATTAAGACCGCTGGGAGAGTTGCTGAAGCGGAAACGGGCTTATTGATGTTCAGCTACAACTATAGACATGATCCAGACAAGCAAAAAGATATTGATGCGGGGATCGATGAATTCCACCAAATCATTTACACCGATATGAATGCGGTCATGGAACAAGCCAAAGAAAAAATCGTCAACATTCTTATCAACCGATTGAACAAAGCGATTCCCCAGTCACGAATCGAGTCGATCACGATAAAACTTTCAAGCGATGATTGGAAAGCGGGACCTTTTCGGGAGACAGATAAATTCGATGACATCGACAAACAAATCATCGCAAATGGGATCGTCAAATCGCTGATTCAAATTCGGAAGTGGGATGCAGTTTATCGTGAAATCGGCGATTTAACAGAAACCGAGGTATACGTCGACGCATTTCATGAGATGACCCAATGCATGGGGAACTTCGTTAACAGAACCCAGCAACTGATCGATCGCAAGCAGTTATCGGTTTTGGAAATCGAGCATTTGCTTAATGAGCTAGAGCCGTTGCGCGAGATGTTGAAAAATTTTCGGATTAAAATGGGCGAAGTAGCGCTCCAAAACATCACGATCCCTTCCCTTCAGGGTGCGCATTTGCTTGCCGCTTGCGCAAAGATAGCGTCCGCGTTAGATCAAAAGCTCGATGCCTTAAATCCACAACTCATGGAAGCGTATTACCATCACCTGCCTCCCGAAACTAACGAAGCATAAAATGAGGTTCAGTTATGATGCCAGCTATGGAACCCGAAGAACCCTCCCGGGCCTTTGCAGCTTGGGAAGGTAAGTTAGAAATAAGCTTAAAATCGCTTGAATCACTTTCCAACATTCAAGATGGCAGAACTTATTATTACTATCCTGCCGACCATCAATTGCACGCCTATGGCGGCCGGGCAGCCAATGCTGCTGCAAATGTTTCCAACTACCTGTCTTGGGGATTGTCCGGGGTTTCTCAAGTGTACTATGGATCTGATTTTGCCGAAACGATGAAAGGAGTCCATGAGATCGCAGTGGACGTTAATAATTGCTTGGAGGAAGTCACACAGTTCAGCGAAGATTTAGCGCAGAACTCAGATTTGACGGGTGATTTATCCGAATTACGCAAACTAATCAGAGACCTAGAATCGTTAAAAAAACTTAATATTTTAGCGCGAGAAAGTCTTAATCGGCTTCGTGGCTCTCAGGAGCTTATTCAAAACGAATTTGAAGCTTTTGATGCTAACAATGCAAAAATAGATCAAGTGCTGCCTGATTTAAAAGATTGGCTTGCAGCATTAGAGCTCCGGGCCATGCGAGAAGGGCATGAATTGCCGCCACTCACTCAGGAAGCTAAAACCCTCCCGTTAAGTTCAGAGCTTCCGTTCCCTGGTGCCCACGCTAAGTCAATGAAGGCTGCCGACCGAGTGCGGGAGGCTCAAGAAAAGATTCGCGAACTTAAAAAAGACTATTTCGAAAAAACTTTCCAAGAACAGTTGGACATCGATCGGCTTTGTGATCAACTGGAGGAGCAAATTACAGACGCTAAAAAATTAGATCAGGTTGCAAAAGCACAAACAGCTTTTAATGAAACGTATCAAGATAAGTTGGAACGGACTAAAAAATACGTTGATTCTCATAAAAATGAATGGATCGAACAAGCAAGGGGCTCAGCACAAGGCTACATTCGTGTTCACCCAAAGGATGCAGAGAAAGGCCAGTTACCTTTTGGAGTCGTGGTCACAAAAGACGGTGAAATCTTTATAAACTACCACATCGGAATAGGTTCAAATCCTGGTGCGTTTAAAAAAGATGCACGGGCAGCGCTTTCAAAGCCCGAGAGGGAGATGGCCAAACTATCTCTTCCGCTAAAATCAGAACAAGATAGATCAGTAGCGAGTCAGGAAATTGAGATGCTGAGGCGTGTTAAAGGTTTTCCGCACGTCATCCAGCTTTTATTGGATATGGAGTACAAAGGAAAATCGGATAAGAAGGTCATTCTTTATATTCAATATTGTGCTGGTGGGGTTTTTGATCCTTTCGATCCATCTCTTTCTGATAAGCAAAAAAAACGAATTTTTGTTGATCTCTTAGAGGGCCTGACCCATTTGCATAGGGCTGGAATTGTTCATCGCGATCTTAAGCCCAATAATATTTTACTCGATGGAGATAAACGCGGTGTGATCAGCGATTTTGGTTTTGCCAAAAAAGCGGGTGAAAAAGGTGGTGTCTCTGGAACACCCTATTTCATGGATCTAGCTTCGCTTAAACTCGCGATGGAAAATGCTAAGCGCGTTGATGACATATTTATGGAATATATCCCTGCAATTGATATGTGGTCGATAGGTTGTATCGGATATCAGATTGTTACAGGTAAATATCCTCCTTGGTTTACTGCCCAAAACCTATTTCAATTAAGAACAGCACTAGAAAATTCTGAAAAATTATTTCCTGAACCAGATCCTAACAAAGATCCTTGGCTGCATGGTTGCTGGAGAATGTTGCAAAAAGATCCAGCGAAGAGGTTAACAGCTGAAGAAGCATTTTCTCTTTTTCAAAATCTTCTGCAGCAGGAAAAATCATAAGATCATAGGGAGGCCAGTTTATGATCCCAGAAAAAACTCCTGAAGACATTTCAATGAAATTGGCTCATTGGAAAAGCTGCTTAGAAGGAAATATAGAGTCGCTGCAATCTGTGGGTAACATTGAATATGGTAAAACCTACTATTACTATAAGCCCAATCATAAAATATATTCACAAGAAAGTGGGCATGCAGCGAATACCGCTGCGTCAGTAGAACAAACTGTGGGGCTTAGGGGTTATCTATCTTGGGCAGCATCGGCTGTTTATAATGCTTATTATGGGAAAGGAAATGATACAGCCTCAGTTGTAGAAGGTGCGCAAGAAATTAACACCGATATAACTGCCCGCCTTACAGAGTTGTCAAATATGGCTGATGAAATCAGTGAATCGTGTATTCAAAGTCGTGATCTGACACCCATTGACAATATGATTAAAGATCTTCGAAGGTTACTTGAGGTTAATCGCTCTGCTTATTTTGGGATTAGCATGCAAAATGGTAATCCAGAACAGGAGCGTATCGCTATAGAAAAAAATGCAGCTAACACGCTATCCATAACGAAGCTAATTGAAACCTTTGATAAGGCAAAGGAAATCGTGAATGAAAAGATTAAAGAAGCTGATTATGAACAACTCGATAAGCTCAAAAGTCACAAGACAGCTTCTTCTGAAATAGATAAAAGTAACATCATTTTCGATGAAGCAGCCGCTGCTGAACCATTTGAAAGCACAAGCGAGCCATTCAAACCCGCTGAAACGTTTGAAGATAAATTAAATCGGACAAAACGATTTATTGATGCCCATAAAAATGAAATGATTAAAGAAGCGAAGGATTCCAAAGAGGGATACATTCGCATTCATCCCAAAGATTATGCGACAAGAGGGTTAAAGGAGCATGATCTCCCATTCGGATTATTAATCACTTCCGAGGGAAAAATTTATATTCATTATCACACTGAAATCGGGGGGCGGTCAGGACAATTTAAAATCGGGAAACGTGCTCAGTCTTCAGAACAAAATGAAATAGCAAAATTAGTTATCCCCTATAACCAAAAATTAAGTAATGAGTTAATTAATAAAGAAATTCATATTTTGAAAATGGTTAAAGGGTTACCTCATATCGTACAGCTTTATACAAATGTGGAGTACAAAGATAAGGCCATCCTATACATACAATATTGTGCAGGTGGCCAGTTAGATTTAAGTGATCCTCAGTTAACTCTCGATCAAAAGAAGCAAATATTTTTAGATATCGTAGAGGGCGTGATGTATCTTCACAAACTGAATATTGTTCATGGAGATTTAAAACCTGATAATATTCTGTTAGATGAGAATAAGCGAGGCGTGATTAGCGACTTAGGAACTGCTGAGCAAGTGGGTAAAATAAGTGATCTGGGAGGGACCCCTTACTACCAAGATATAGCACATGTGATTGCATTCTATCAGGTCTATGTTAAGAAAGAATGGGTAACAATGGTATCAAGACCTGAAAAAGATATTTATGCATTAGGATGCATTCTCTACGAGATTCTTAATGGGCAGCTACCTCCTTGGTGTATAGGGGCAGATAAATTGGAAGATCTTATTACGAATATGTATCGCATCGATTTCCCTGAGCCAAATGCTTTAACAAACCCTTGGATGCATATGTGTTGGAGAATGCTTCAACAAATCCCTGAGCAACGTCCTACGGCCGAAGAGGTTCTTACTTATCTCTCACCGGTGTTCAAACAAGAAAATGGCTAGGGCACAGGATCATGTCCACCGCTGCAGAAGGGGTGGCATCTTCCAATTCTTTTCAGTGTAAGCCATGTGCCATACAAAAAGCCATGTTTTGTAAAGGCTTCTTTCGAATAATCGGAACAAGAAGGAAAAAATCGACAATTCGTTCCAAGCATTGGCCGGATGGTCCATTGATAGATCGTTACAAGCGCAATCCCCATCCACTTCATGGCTAGATCCACTGGAATACGTCGCGCAGCAAGGTCAGCGCGATTTCAATGAAGATCAAACCGATAATCGTCCACTCCAGCCGGCTGGAATGTTGATGATTTAACTCATTCCCCAACATTTCAAATAGTTCATGCACCACGTCCAAACGCTGGTTCAGAATTTCCACGCGAGAAACAATATCCAAGTAGTTGGCGACCATTTTGTAGAGGGGCTCCAATTCGGGATATTCCCAGAAAAATTCCGGCGTGTCCAACACGTCAAAATGCAGGTTGACTGAGTTCCGTTCGATAAACAGCTCGCCCATCTTTTTACGGATTTCGCGCCGCGATAACGGAACACGTCCCCATTTTGCCAAGTCTTCCGGGATGTGCTTGGTGCTATTGAACGTTTTTTGGATGGCCGCCTCAAAGGCGGCAAGCTTGACCGACTGGGCCAACCCATGCGATAGCGCTAGCAAGGTCATCACATCGCGGCTATGCAGGATAATCTCATCCTTGCTAATTTTCGGCGCCTCGCCAAGTGTGTAAGAAAAGGTATCCACTTCCTGACTGTCTAAGGCTTGCTGTTCATAGGGGCGCACTTCGCTAAGGAATTTCTCTTCATCCTCTTTCGACAGTCCCCAACAAACCGTGCTTCCATAAGGGAAATAAAAAATATCTCCGGTCCCGAATTGGGTCGGAGCTTCCACATGGATCACATTACGGTTAAGGGATGTCTTAAATCGCTCGCGCAAGCTATCATAGAGCGGAAGGATATGGTAAGACGCTGCTGTACAGCAGGATAAACAACGCATAGTCTCAAGGGTTAAACGCTCATGATACACGAAAGGGAGGATCTTGGCAAACTAAGTATGGAAATCTTGAAAATCAATGACTTAGGAGTGAATTGCGAAAGGGGGGACTTGAACCCCCACGAGTTTTACCTCACTACCACCTCAAAGTAGCGCGTATACCAATTCCGCCACTTTCGCGTACCTAACTGCAACTACTATAGCAACCCAGGGATATGAATGCAAATCGAAATTACTCAAGCAGTTGTCTAAAAAATTGGGTAATCGACTCTCTGATTTGGGGAGAAAGCTGCAGCTCTTTTAACTCGCTCCACACGCGGCTCGTCGCGAGCCGGATAGTAAGCTGCTGTTCCTCAGCGGTGATCCCGGGCCATAGGGGCTCGGGAATGTCAAAGTCCCACAACCCATCATGCCTGAGGATTTTTAGGCGAAAACTCATCGCCAGCACCCAAGGGTCGCGTGCCTGGGGGATTTTGTTTAAGGAATAAACAAGCAGGTTATAGAGGTCTGGAGCCGGCTTTCCCAGCCACTGGGAGGCCAAGATCGCTTGCACCATATCGCCGGCGGCTTGCAGATTATCGAGTCTTTCTCTGAGCGATAAATGGATGTTGAGAGGGGATCCTTCCAGGCAGGTGTGGATTTCCCGTACAGATTCCTTAAAAACAATTTCTGCTTCGGTCAGGGGAGTCAGCAGCGATTTCAATCCGCGTCGGTTTCCGGAACCCCCTTTTGCATAAAATTTCATCAGACCCGCGGGAGTGAACAACGTGAACAAGATATCGTACTCTTTTTGTGGAATCGTATTGAGGACGACGCCGGGAATGCGATGAATGGTCATAAATCTCTAGTAGAAAATGGGTTTGCTTAGTTAACATCTTAACACATTGTGCACCGATAGCTCAATGGATAGAGTACCCGGCTTCGAACCGGGTGGTTGGAGGTTCGAGCCCTCTTCGGTGCAATATTTCTTCAAATCGTTTATAGTGAATTAAGAACAAACAGTAAACTGAGGTACGGTATGAGTCGCAAAAGCAAAGCCCTGGAATTCATCGATCAAGGATACAACATTACAGTTACTGGACGTCATGTGCTGGTGACCGAACCCATGAAACAATACGCCATGGAAAAGATCGCGAAGATCGAACGGTTCTCGACGCGGATTATCGATGTCACAGTCACCATGGATGTGCAAAAATTGGAACATCGTGTGGATATTGTCCTGAAAGTGGATAACATCAAAATTAAAAGCCACGCCTCGAGCACCGACATGTATGCGTCCATCGACCTTGCGGTCGATCGAATTGTCGAACAGCTGCGTAAATACAAAGGCAAGATCCAAAATCATCAAGCTAAAAATGTCAACGCGATCGACATGCGCGTCAATGTGCTGAGCCGTCCGATGGATGCCGATTTGATCGAAGTAAATGATGAGATCGAGGATGAGAACAGCCGTCAACTGACAGATACGTTTGTTCCTCATAAAGTGATCAGCCAAGAGACCCGCCCATTAAAGACATTGAATATCGATGAAGCGGTCATGAAGATGGAGCTATCAGGCGATGAATTCTTGATTTTCCGCGGTGAAGAAGATCGCAAGCTGAAAGTGATTTACCGCCGTAAAGATGGCAACTACGCTGTCATCGAAGTTGAATCGTAAATGGACTAAATGGACGGTATGGACGAGATGGACAAAAGTTAACCATTCGTCCATATCGTCCATTTTCATCCATATAGTCCATATATGCCTTTATACTGCTGCATCCGCAAACACTATGTCGCTGCAACACCGGAAGAACAGGTGCGTCAGTCGTTGCTGTCTTACATGATCCAGCAACTCCAATTTCCGCCTCAATTGCTAGCTGTTGAAAAAGCGCTGGATCAAATGCCGCATCTGGCGGTCAAGCCGAACCTTCCCACACGCCGTGCCGACATCTTGTGTTTCGGTCAAGGAATCCATCCGCTCAACCCGATCCATCCGCTCCTATTAATTGAATGCAAAGCAGTTCCCTTGAGTGATGAAGTGGTTCGCCAAACCACTGGGTATAATCACTACCTTCAAGCGTACTTCGTCTGTATGGCCAACCAAAAACACATCCGGACTGGCTGGTTCGATCCCGTCCAAAAAACCTATCGCTTTATTGAACATTTGCCCCCGTACCCTGAGCTATTAAGGGTTGTTCCTCGGACAGTTTGATAGTTAAATCCAAAGCTGTTACGTTGAACTTTATGAGTGCGTCGATTTTTGAAAAAAATTTCGAATTAGTGAACCGCGTCAGGCCGGACGTCGCGTTGCGACTGGCGGAATGGGAGCCGCAAGAACCGCATATTCCTTACGATCCTCCGGAAGCGATCAAACAGCTGGCCCAGCGCCTAATGAATAATAGCTGGACGCGGATTCAAGTCATCTATGGCGTCGGCAACGGACAGATCTTTGAAGAATTGAAACCCTGGCTTGAACGTAACCCGGCAAACAAACTGTTTATCATCGAAGATGATTTTGCCGCCTTCCGCAATCTCCTTGAGACGGAATTAGGAACGGAACTCCTCACTCATCCGCAGACTGTTTTCGAATATTTACGCCATCCGTCCGATGCGATCATCCTGCAGGTATTGATCGGATTTGTCGATTTCATTGTTGGGTCCTTTAACGTCTACTATGCAGCCATCCCTGCCTATGAACAGCGGAAGGAACGGCATGTCATGGTCAGAAGCCAGGTGTATTATCAGGTCAATAAGATCGAGGCCAGCCTTGAGGAACTGACGCTCGATTGCGAAATCGAAGCGAACCTATTTTCCAACCTCTACTCCCTGGTCAATGCCAAGGATTTTAAACCCCTGATGGGAAAATTCAAAAATGTGCCGGCAATCATTTGTGGGGGCGGCGCTTCGCTAGAGGACTACCGCGACCAAATTCAAGGGTTGTCCGACCGCGCGCTGATCTTCGCCGGCGGCGCGGCCATCAATAGCTTGAGTGCCGCCCATGCGATTCCCCATTTTTGCTGTGGAGTGGATCCGACTTTAAGCCACTACTCCCGTTTTCTACTTCAGAAAGTCTATGAGGTGCCCTATCTATACATCTCGCGGATGCAGCGCGATGCCGTCAAAATGATGCAAGGGATCCCGGTCGCTTTGACGGAAGGAAAAATTCATCCGACCCATAAGTGGTTCGACGACGAGTTAGGAATTGACCGTGTGGATGTAGCCGGAGGAGTGAGCGTCTCGACTTTTGCCATCCGCTGCGCCCATTTATTAGGCTGCAATCCGATTATTTTGCTCGGCATTGACCTGGGCAGTGCCCGTAAAAAGCGGTATGCGGAAGGAGTCGGCGATCATCCTGTCATCATCGAGCTGCCCAATTCAAAGCAGCCTAAGCCTATTGTCTATCCTGCGTTAGATGTGGCTGGAAATCCCATTGAGTCCACTTACCAGTTTATTCTAGAGTCGCAATGGATCAGTTCCTACGCAACTGCCAATCCGGATACACTCTTTGTGAATAGTTCGGAACACGGCAAGCAGATCGATGGATTGATGAACCGTTCCTTTCCCAAAGTTGTCGAAGGGATTTTGACCGAGTCTTACGATTTGCGCGGCAGAGTACACGCTGAAGTGACGTCGTCAAATGATTTGGTGAAAAATCCTGAAGAGGTCACACGTGTGCTGCGTGAATGGAAATGCAGCTTGGAAGCGTGCATCGCGGGCTGTGAAAAAGTGATCGAAACATTTGAAGAGAAAGAGGTGGGAGGGACCGGATGGGAATACCTTCTCTCCGCGATTGATGTGGCCAGCATGGAGCTCAGCCAGCAAGTCGCATTTGTCCATCAGCTCAAAAGAATGGATTCAGTCTTGATTCATGTTTTATCGGAGTGGGAGCGGTTATGGCCTCTAAAAAATCCAAACGGCACGGCGGAGGAATTTGAAAAAATCCGCATCCACCACCTCTACCACCGATTTTTATTCCTGCGCAATAAAGCTTACTTACTCAGTTTGACCGTTGATAAAGTGATCAATGACCCGCCTGTGACCTACACACACCCGATCAGCCGCGCCGCGCCGGAAGATCTGGCCGTGGAAGAGCAAAGCCCAGACGGAATCCGGGAAGGGGAGGTCACTTTTTCGAACAGCACTGGCCAACGGCTATCCCAGACCCTATTTAAAAACAGCAAACGGGAAGGGGAGGCGCTGCGGTTTTATGAATCGGGTTCGCTCTATAGTCAAAATGTGTATGCGAATAATCAGTTTGAAGGCTTGCAAACCTACTACTATCCAGATTCCACCTTGCGTACGGAAATGGAATATAAGGATGGGATCTTAGACGGCAAAGTCAACTTCTACTATCCGTCAGGCAAAAAAAAACGGGAACAAACCTTTAAAGCTGGCAAGCGTCATGGTTGGGACCGCATCTGGAATGCGCAAGGTCAACTTTTGATCGAAGTTAACTATGACGAGGACCGGCCGCTCGGGACGGCAAGGAGCTGGCATCCTAACGGACAGCTGCAGCTTGAAATTCATTTTGATGCTGAGCATCAGGTGCTGTCGGTACGCCACTGGAATCACGATGGAGTGATGATTGAAATGCGGGGGATGGAGAAAGAGAGCGCCCATACCGTCAAGCAGATCAGAACCATGCAGGAAGGGGTCAGGCAGTTGGAGGCGGAGTTAAAGCAAAAGGGCGATCTGATTAAAGAGTATGCTGCCAAAGAAAAAACCTTTGATCCTAAGGCGTCGATGGAAGAGCTAGAGAAGGCCCGCCAGTCCCTAGAGAAATTAAAGAAATTTCTGGAGTCAGGGGAATAAATCGGTTAAAATGAAACTGAGGAAATAAGGTTTGCCACATGGCTGAAAGAAACCCCATCGATGACGCGATTAATAAGATTGCCGAAATGCTCCAGTTCGTCTATGACCAAAAAGACGGGAAAATGAGCGATCTGCCGGAGGGCATTTGGGAAAATCTTGAAAATGTGCGCAAAAAAATCGACAAATTCAAAGAGCTTAACGAAGCCATGTACCGGGAAGCCGGACTTAAACAAGAAGATCTTTCGCGTCAAATCAGAGCCACTTCAACTAATTTGCCTCCTAAAGACCGCAAAATCTTTGATAAAGCGACAATGCTTAAAAATGAGCTAACAATCATCTATGAACAAATTAAAGCGGTTAAGGAGCGCGGGACGCCGAGTTCGTCTCCGCTAGCGGGCGATAAAAAACACCCCCAAGTCCCTAAACGGGGCGGTCCTAAAAAACAACATCTCAAAGGGATTCGCAAAGGGTGGACAAAGCTGTAAAACCTTTTCTCAATCCCCAATTTGGCTCAGTCATCCAATCATTTTCCGCCCAAAATCCGATGGCCGCGGTTTTTTTGGACGATTCCCAATATCTTGAGGAACATTATTCCAAAACTTCTTCCGGACAATTGAATGTCAGTGTGGATATAGGGGATCGCCGCATCCCCCTTTTTGGAGATCATCCAGATCGGGAGACTGCCCAATGGTGGAAGGGGATTCACGGGCTCGAACAGATTCAGGCACTTTACATCATTGGGGTGGGCTTGGGAGAAGCGTATCCTTATGTAAAAACCTGGCTGAGAGAGAACCCCAAACGATCGGTCATCTTTCTTGAAAACGATCTTGAACTGCTGCAGTACTTCTTACAAACGAAGGCGGCGGCTGAAATCCTTAGCGACCCGCAAGTCCAGGTCGCCTATTTCCATCACTTGGAAGATCCTGTATTTAATGATCTCACGTGGCGCTATTTTCAGGTCAATATTGCAGTCGTGGCATGCCCTTTTTACGCTGAGCATAAATCGGAGTGGGCCGAGACGGTGCGCCATAAAATTTACCATGACGCCGCGCATAAGAATGATACCATCCACGAATACTTAGATGGAGGAATGGCTTTCTATTCCAATTTTTATCGCAATGCGCTCGAGCTGCCCCATTCGTCTCACGGCAATGCGCTGTTCGGTAAATTTCCGGGCGTGCCGGTCATTATTTGCGGCGCTGGTCCTTCGCTGAAGAAAAATTTTCGGGTGCTAAAGAGCTTACGCGATAAAGCGGTGCTTATTGCCGGCGGTTCGGCGTTAAACTCATTAACTGCGCAAGGGCTTATTCCGCATTTCAGCATCGGGGTCGATCCCAATCCCGAGCAATTAAAACGTTTAGCCGAGACAGCAAAATTCAAAGTGCCTTTTTTCTATCGCAATCGAATGTACTATAAGGCGTTTCAAGCTATCCAAGGACCGCGCCTCTATTTAAATGGGGCAGGGGGTTATCCCACTCCGGAATGGTTAGAGGAGAAGCTTGGTATTGTCGGCGAAGCGTTAGAAGAAGGAATGAATGTGATCAACTTCGGAGTGGAGATCGCCAAAGCATTGGGAGGCGCTCCGATCGTGCTCGTCGGCTGCGATTTAGCGTTCACGGATGAAGAAGCGTATGCGCCAGGCGTCGTAGCCGCTTCCGTCAATCAGATTCCGGAGGCCCAAGATTTTGAATCGAATCCGATTCTCCGCCCAGACATCCACGGCAAGCCAGTTAAAACATTATGGAAATGGGTCTCAGAAGCACAGTGGTTAGGAGAGTATCATCACGATCATCCGGAGATCCGCATGGTCAATGCCACGGAAGGAGGAATCGGCTTTCCCGGAGTGCCAAATGCGGCATTAGCGGAAGTCTCGCAAGGATGGAAAGAGCTCCCAGGCGGCATTCAAGAACGCATCGACAAAGCCATTCAGCAATCGCATTTTAAAAATCTGACCGAACAACAAGTTGAAAATCAATTGAAAGAGTTGCAGAGGAGTCTTGTTCGATGCGATCAATTGATCAGTCAACTCATGCATTCCGGCAGCGAGGTGTTGCTGGAACATGAATTGAGTGAAGAGGAAGGCTATGTGGCCGTTTTACAAGTGTTTGACATGGTGTTTTTCCATCTGACTAAGCACGTTAAAACGGAAATCGGACTACAGCGGTTCAGCTACCTAAAACGGTGTGTAGTAAACCACCTGAACCTACTTAATGAAGTTTTGAAATAATCCAACACAAAGCGTAACAGACCCTTCGGGGTCTGTTACGCTTTGTGTTGAATTTTCTTATTTTTCATTTTTGACGTACTCTTTGGATTTGTTTCTTAACTCTCTCAAACTGGGTGCGCTTTTTTTGCCTTTTGCGGGTGTTGGGTGCTCGTCTAGATAGAGGTGCTCGGCACTGACGGTCTTGCCATAATCCATGACGACCACACGTTCTAAGATATTGGCCAGTTCGCGGACATTGCCTGGCCAAGGATAATCTTGCAGTTTCTTCTTGGCATCTGCCGATAATGTTTTTTTCTCTTTATGGTTTTCCAAGCATAGCTTTTCCAGAAAGTACTCGCTCAAAGGAATCACATCACCGCGCCGTTCCCGCAAGGGAGGCAGGTAGATGGGCACCACATTCAAACGGTAATACAAATCCTCGCGTAACACCTTTTCGGCGATCATTTCCTTCACATCCCGGTTGGAGGTGGAAATCAACCGCACATCCACTTTGATCGGCTTGGTTCCTCCGATGCGCTCGAACTCCTGCTCCTGTGTGACCCGCAGCAGTTTGGCTTGCAGCGCTGCCGGAATTTCAGAGATTTCATCCAGCAGCAACGTTCCGGTGTCGGCCAATTCAAAACGGCCTAAGCGTTTGTTGAGGGCGCCTGTGAACGCTCCTTTCTCGTGCCCGAAAAACTCTGATTCAATCAATGTTTCAGGGATGGCTGCGCAGTTGACTTTGATGAAGGGGCGGTTTGCGCGCAGAGAATTGTAATGGATCGCATGGGCGATCACCTCCTTGCCAGTTCCGGATTCACCATTAATGAAGACACTCGCGTTACTTTTGGCGATCCGGTGGACATCGGCGAGGACATTCTTCATGATCGGGCTTTCGGCAATCACCTTAGCGGCTGTTTTTCCACTGCCGCCGGAGACCTCTTGCCGCAGATATTGGTTTTCGACAACTAATGCCTGATGCTCGCGCGCTTTTTCCAGCAGCGCTTCGATGGTATCTGGAGTAAACGGCTTCAACAAATAGTTGAACGCTCCCAATTTCATGGCTTCAACGGCATTCTCGATGCTTCCAAAAGCGGTAATCACCACCACAATGGTGTCAGGGGAAGCCTCTTTCACTTTTCTTAAGACGTCGATTCCGGTCAATCCCGGCATTTTCATGTCGGTGATCACCAGGTCGAATGTCTGTTCTTTCAACAATTCTACCGCTTTCGTCCCATTTTCAGCCGTGACGACTTCCAAATTTTTGCGGGCGAGCGTCGCTTCAATGAAGTTGCGCATTAAAATTTCATCATCAACCACTAATACTTTTTCGATAGTCATGAGACCTCTACCTTTTCGAGAATGTTATTTAAAGGGAATTTAAGGAAAAAAGTCGTGCCTTTGCCGACGATAGATTTGACTTCAATCATTCCATTGTGAGCTTGGACAACCCGATGGACTTCTGCCAATCCAAAGCCATGTCCGAGCGGTTTAGTGGTGAAGAAAGGGCGGAAGATTTTTTCCTGAAGCGATTCCGGAATTCCTTCTCCAGCATCTGCTATGGCGATCACGACATAGCCTGCATCCTCTTTGGCAGAAATGACGATCTCCCCGCCGTCCGGCATGGCCTGCACCGCATTGACGATGACATTTAAAAGCGCGGACTTAAGGAGCTGCGGATCCAATTTTGCCAGGACGCTGTTGGAAGGATAGTGTTCGCGGAAGGTGAATTTTTCTGAGAGGGAGGAGTCAAAACGGATATGCTGGATAATATGATGGACCGTATCCGCGATATTGATCGTGTGCAAATCTAAGGTGAGCGGGCGTACATAGTTCAAAATATTCGTCAGCAGCTTGTTCAAGTTATCGGTGCCTTGAACAATGTTGGCGGCCATATCTTGCAATTCAGGCTTGTCTTGCAAGTCGCGCATCAGGAGCGAAGCAAATCCTTTGATTCCCCCCAACGGGTTGCGGATCTCATGCGCAACCATGGCAGCCATTTCCCCTAAGACTTTCATCCGATCGTTCCGGTTGGCAACGGTCTGCAAGTTGTGAAGCTCAGTGACATCACGGATCAGCAAAATGAGCCCTTTCGTAAAGTCATGCACTGGGTTTAAATTGATCTCTTCCGTGTCGGTATTACTCTTCAACACAAACTTCGTTTCCACTTCTAAGTCCCGGCTACGCCCTTTCTTATCTTTAGGCCAACTAAAATGGGAGTATTTAGGCGCGGCAGCTTGGCTCAGCGCCTGACGCATGGAAAATCCCAGCATGTCATCCGGAAACACATCCGAGAAGGTATCGAATAGGGCTTGGTTGCGCTCGACCCCTAAAAAAGTTTCAGCCGCTTGATTATAGGTGGTGATCATCCCATCCAATCCCACAAAAATCAACCCTTGCGACATGTTGGATAAGATATTTTCCAAATAATAGGTGGTGACATCTAACTCGGAGACTTTCAGTTTCAGCCTGACATTCGCTTGCTCCAATTCTTGGTTCACCGACTCAAATTGCTGTTTCAGCGAATGGTAGGCGGTCTCTAAACGCATGGTCTCATGCGTGAACAATTGGAACGCCTTGGAGAGCGCATCAATTTTTTCCTGAGTGGATCCGCTGGCGATCACTTTTTCAGTTGCCTTGCGTAGATTGGCCATAGGGTTTTTAACCATATCTATTCCCAGGATTAAGGTTCCGGATGTGCGGAAGGGCGTTGCGTCGATTTTATTGCTTCCATATACGCTTCCATCATTTGCTGGCTGCGCAAGTCTAACTGCAAGATCTCTTTAAGCAAGCGGTCAAGGTTGGAAAGTTCTTGCATTACCTTGATCGATTGCGGATCGGAGCGGTCTCGTTTGGCTTGCCAGTGCGATTTTAAAGGCTGGGCGGTTTTCTCAATTTCAGCGATGTACGAGAGTAAAGTCTTTTTTTTCTTCAGCAGCAGATTGATTTCCCCCAAGGGTTCTTTCGAACCCAGCTTCTGGTTTTCTTGTTTGGTGACTTCCAAGATTGAAGAGTAGTATCCGGCTTGTTTCTTGAGGAGCTGATAAAGAACCTCCTCTTTGGTCATGGATAATAGGGGATTTGAGTTTTCAGCCATAAATCTGATTTCCTTATCAGAAGTATCAAATTAATAGTCCTTTACATCCTTGATATTGTGCTTAGTAAATTTTTTAATCAATAGCTTTTACCGCGGCTTCAGGTTGCAAAAAAAGGAGTGCTCTGCCATAATCACAGCTTGAAATTGAAAAAATTAAGTGTAAAATCATTATTTCCAAACTTTTAGGAGATTAAATGGCTCGCTATATTGGCAACAGGAACCGCATCGCTCGTCGTTTCGGGGTAAATATTTTTGGTAGATCACGCAACCCGCTCGTGCACAAAGCAAACCCGCCTGGACAGCATGGGGCCCGTCGCCGTAAAAAGTCAGACTATGGGATGCAACTTGATGAGAAGCAAAAACTTAAAGCAATTTATGGAATGCTCTCAGAAAAGCAATTAATCGGTTATTACAAAAAAGCACTCGGGATGAAAGGCACAACAGCGACTTTGTTTGCCCAATTGCTTGAATGCCGCTTGGATAATATCGTCTATCGTCTAAAGCTTGCGCCAACGATTTTTGCTGCACACCAGCTCGTGGCTCACGGGCATGTTTTAGTAGACGGCAAAAAAGTGGACATCCGTTCGTTCCAAGTGCGCCCAGGCATGGTCGTTTCTTTGAAAGAGAAATCGCGCCAATCCAAAGTGATTAACGATTCGTTGGACAGCCCGACCCGTTCTGTTCCTGAATATCTTTCCTTAGAAAGAGATAAATATTCTGGCAAGATCGTGGCAATGCCAAGTCCTGAACAGATGCCATGGCCGATTGAACTGAACCTTCCTGAGATCTGCGACTTCTTGGCTCACACCACCTAATCTGCGTGTGACAGGATGAGAACACTAAACGGCGATTAACTCGCCGTTTTTTTTTATAGGGAAAAAATTGGAAACTGGCCTCAGATTTATTTATAACGGCACACGTTTGATAAACGCCCATACGAATCATGGGTTGAATGGTTTTGGTTATAAAGTCTGGGGTCATGTCTTGAAGGCGTCACATAAAAATTCCCCTCTTGTAAAGGGATGGGCTATTCCTTTATTCCTAGGGACGCTTGTGAAGGAAGGGGTGCGGACTCCTTGCATCATCTTCGAAAAATTAGTCGTACTTGTTTATTCGATTTTTCAAAGCGTATTCCGGCGCAAATCGGATGTGGAAAAGTTGGAAACGGTCAACACGATTTTGATAGGCGTGTTTTATCTGCCGGCTGTGCCGGTCATCGCCTTGGCAGAAGCGGTATTAGTGGCTGCCTCATTTGTGTTATTCCCCAAACAAACAGCTAAGGCGGCCCTAGCGAAGCAGGGGATGATTCAGGTTGTTTATCGCTTTACGTCGCACGAACACGATCAGGATTGTTCCATTCGCAAGCGGTTTGCCAAAGGAGCCTACCGCCTATATCTCGACCGGTTGCATCTGTGTCGAAATATAGATAAGGTCGCTAAGATGAAACTGGAAGACATGGAAACGGAAGTGACAAAAAAATTTGAAAAATATCTAGCGTGGAATAAAGGCCGGCGCAGAGCGGCTACAGATCTTTCAGGCGGCGTGGAAACAGTTTCCAAGAAAATTGCGTCGACCCCCTTAAACGAAATTGATTCGTTAGATTTAGAGGTGGTCTCCCGTGTGGCTCCCTCAAAAGAGGAGCAAGGTAAAATTTTGGATATGTATTATGTGGCGTGGCTGAACCACAAAGATTATTTTTGTTTTAGATAAGGCAGGACCAGGACACACACGACACACAGGACAAACAGGACCAAGACACTTTTGTCCTGGTCTTGTATGTCCTGTGTGTCGTGTGTGTCCTGGTCCTGTGTCCTGTAAGGCCTATGCCTCTACAGCTTCTTCCTGTTTTAACACACGCACGCGCAATAAAAACGCCAGCGTGATGGTCACGCCAACAAACACGCCGCCTAATACCGTTAAGTACAAAAACTGATCCACTAGGGTGTGTGGGCGTGATTCGGCAACTCCGCGCCAAATTTGCCAGCAATAAATGTCACCGCGCCACGCATATTCGACTGCGACCGTCACTCCTGCAGCAAGCAGCGCAGCGGCTGTCACCTTCAGCGCTTCGGGCCAAAACAAGGATGGCTGCGTCGCATGCGTCTGCTTCGCTAGCCAGCGGCTCAGCAAAAAATAGTTCACAAAACTGCTTAAACTCGTAGCGGCCGCAACACTCGCTGCGCCAAGTCCTAAAAAGGCAATCATCACAGTATTCAACACGATGTTAACTGCCACCGCAATCACCGAGGCAATGGTGGTGAACCTATAGTTCCCTTGTGCGTAAAATGCGGGTGCAACCAACAACACCTGCGTCATCGGAATCAATCCGATCGCATATCCCCACAAGCAAAGGGTGGTTCCGGCAATCGCAGCATCATCGAAGTCGCCCCGACCATACAATCCGTTCACACAGCCCGGTCCAAGAATCAATAGGGCGATCGTCAAGGGTGCCATTAACGCATAGCTGCGGATCAACGATTCATCTAAGAAATAGTGAAACGATTTCCAGTCATGCTGCTTAGCAGCGCGGGAAAGCGGCGGCAATAAGGCCCCCGCCAATGCAATCCCAAACAGCGCTAACGGAAGCTGCTGGATCCGGATGCTATACCACAAATAGGCTGGTCCTTCGCTGTCAGCCCACCGGGCAAACACCGCGTCAACGGCACTATTGATTTGGGACGCACCGACCCCAATGATCCCCAAAAACAAGGGAACTCCCAACTGTCTTAAATCGGGGGAAATTAGATTCAATTCCTTCCAGTGGAATCGGCCGATTCCTTTTTTGAGGATCGGCCAGGTAGCTGGCAAAGTGATCGCCCACTGGGCCAGGCAAGCAGCTACAATTCCACCGGTCAACCAAGGCATCGCTTCTTCCGCAGTGTGTCCCCTTAGTGACCAAGCGGCTACGGTCCAAATCAGATTGAACGCTACGGGCGCTACACCTGCTAAGAAAAACTTTTGTTCACATTGGAGCAGCGCCGCATTTAATCCGTAAAGACATATAAATAAGAGTCCCGGCAGCATCAAAATGGTTAGGTTGATGATCTCAAGGTTGCCCGCTGACAGGGTGAAGGCATGGGTAAGGCCCCACAAGCTAAACATGCTTAAAGGAATAAGGACCAGAAGGAAGAGGGTGACGGCCCCATTGAGGTTCAAAAATAACCTAAACGCATCTTCCGGGTTCCGTTTCCGGACTTCTTCAAAATGGGGGATGAACGCGGTCTGCATGCACCCTTCCCCTAAAAGCCGTCTGAGGAGGTGGGAAAAGCGAAACGCGACCATAAATGCCGCCACAGCAGCCGACGTTCCAAACACAAACGCCATGACGACATCACGTAGAAGCCCAGTCAGGCGACTGATGAGGGTTCCGGTTAAAAACGATCCAGCGGATTTGAGGATCGAACGGTTAGAATCGTGCTGCATGCCCGGCAGCATAGTGGATAGCGGATTAGGCCGCAAGCACGCCATTTTGCTTTAAAATTACCCCCCTTCTTGTTAGACTTCTGAGCTAAAACCAGGAAAGATCATGTCTGCTGAACTTCTGATTGGTGCCCACACTTCGATTGGCGGCGGAGTTGAAAATGCGTTGTTGGAGGGCGCACAAATCGGCGCCACAACGATTCAAATGTTCACCGCTAACCAGAAGCGCTGGGAAGGAAAGCCGCTCACTCCTGAAGCCATTGAGTTATGGCAAAAGACCTTGAAAGAGACGCAGCTAAAAAAGGTGATGAGCCACGACAGCTATTTGATCAATTTGGGATCGCCCGATCCTGCCATCCTTGCGAAAAGCCGCAAAGCGTTTCAAGAAGAATTGACCCGCTGCCAACAGCTAGACCTTGCATTCCTCAATTTTCACCCCGGTGCCGCCAAAGATTGTCCCGCCGAACACTGTTTGGACAAGATTGCCGAGAGCTTGTTGCAATTGGAAGAGCAAGCGCAGCAAGGCGAAACCACATTACTCCTGGAAACCACTGCGGGGCAAGGATCGTGCGTCGGGTGGAAATTTGAAGAGATTGGATACATCATCGACAAAGTGAAAAACCGGATTCCGATCGGTGTATGCATCGACACGTGTCATATCTTCGTCTCCGGCTACGACATTCGGACCAAGGAAGGGTGGGATAAAACGCTGCAAGAGTTCGACCGCGTGATCGGATTGAATTACCTCCAAGCGTTTCACCTCAATGACTCGGTTAAAGGGCTGGGTTCGCGCGTGGACCGCCACCAACCGTTAGGAAAAGGGGAAATTGGACTCGAATGCTTCCGGGTCGTGATGACTCACCCGATATTGAGACCGATTCCAAAGTACTTGGAAACGCCCGGAGGACTCGACCTGTGGCGTGAAGAAATTAAACTCCTAAGACAATTCGCATCCCAAAAATAAATCAGGATCTTATGCGTTATAAAATTAAACAAATTAAATTCCCTAAGAAAGGCACCCCTTCGCTAGTCGGACAAGAGGTTACGATTAAAGGATGGGTGAAAACGACGCGCAACCAGAAAAGCTTTACCTTCATTGAAGTCAATGATGGCTCCACTCTGTCCAACTTACAGGTGATCGCGGATGTCGATCTGCCGAAATATGATCAATTGATGAGCCAGATGAATACCGGTACAGCTATCATCGTTGAAGGGACTGTGCAGCAAAGCCCCGGAGAAAACCAAGATGTCGAACTTAAAGCCAAATCGATTGAAGTGATCGGCACATGCGATCCCGAAGTGTATCCGCTGCAGAAAAAACGGCACTCTTTTGAATTTTTACGCACGATTGCCCACTTGCGTCCGCGAACCAATACGATCGGCGCAGTGGCACGCGTTCGCAACTCGTTGGCGATTGCCACGCATTTATTTTTCCAAAGCCGCGGATTTCTTTA
>JAGVLX010000069.1 GCA_020054065.1 Parachlamydiales bacterium
ATCTTGGGGTTTGTCTTTAGGATCAAAGGAATAGGTTCTCCCAATGATGGCAGCGATCCTTTTTTCGAGCGGAGGATGGGTGGCAAACAAACTACTGAGCAATGAAGTATCATTTAAGAACATTTGGGAAAAAGCCATCGCATCATGCGGCATATCATTCACGCTGTCTTGATGGATTTTCTTCAAAGCCCCTACAATCCCATCCGGATTGCGGGTAAACTGCACCGAACAAGCGTCCGCTAAATACTCTCTTTGCCGGCTGATGGAGCTGGCTAAAATTTTTCCTGCCAACCAGGAAATGGCGCCGGCTATCAATAAGGTGATTGCAATCACCACCACTGGATTGCCGTTGCGCTTGCCATTCGAGGAACGTTCCTCATAACGTGATTGTGGCGCAAACTGCAACATGCGCAATCCCAAATATAAGATCACAAAAAATCCGGTGATCATCGCCGCCAAGATCATCGTCATGCGCATGTCGCGGTTATAAATATGCCCGATCTCATGCCCGACCACGCCTTGCAGCTCATCGCGAGTGAGCCGATCTAAACATCCCTGTGAAACAGCCACCGCGGCTTGGTTCTGCTGCAATCCCGCCGCAAACGCATTGATTTGATTCGCAGGCAGCACATACACTTTAGGCACCGGCACAGAAGCGGCGATAGCCATTTCTTCGACGATGTTCAATAGCTGCTGCTCCTTGAAATTTTGGGTGTTTTTGGTGACCAGCCGGCCGCCGACCGATTCAGCGACGTAGCTGCCTCCATACTGTTTGTACATCAGGTAATTGTACCCAGCCACAAAACAGGTGACGCAGACAAAAAAAAGTCCTAAATAGGGAAATTGCGGATTGTAATCATCCGGCGCCACGGTGCGCAAAAGCGTTTCAGCGCCGACTGCAATGCCTGCCGTCAGAACGATGAAGAGAATGACATAGAGCGACGTCCGCGAACGCGCTCTCCGCTGTGCTTCCCAAAAATTGGCTGCCATATACGCTCATGCCTAAAAGGCGACTTTCACTGCTTGACGGGCTTGCTGATCTTCGACGACATACAGATCAGCCGGATGATGACCGAATACTCCAGCAAACAACACAGCGGGAAATTCTTGCTGCGCCGTATTGTACGTCATGACCGAATCGTTGTACGCTTGGCGCGCAAACGCAATTTTGTTTTCGGTCGAACTGAGCTCTTCCTGCAAATTGCGCATATTTTCGCTGGCACGCAGCTGAGGATAGTTTTCAGCCAAGGCGAAAAAGTTCCCGAGAGCCCCTTTCAAGGCTGTTTCAGCGCCGAGCAATTGCTTGATCGAGCCTTCGGTCGGGCCGCCGCTTTTTTCGACCGCATCGCGTGCTGCCATCGCTTGGCTGCGCGCTTGGACGACCGCTTCCAGCGTCCCTTTCTCGTATTGCATATAACCTTTGACCGTCTCGACTAAATTCGGTATTAAGTCATAACGACGCTGCAGTTGCACATCGATTTGACTCCAAGCATTCTTAACTTGGTTACGCAAATTCACGAGATTGTTATAAATGCCGATTCCCCAGAGGGCAATGACAGCTAGGATGGCAATGACGACTAATGTTGTAACCATATAAACCACCTTATCATGAGAGAGTTACTTCTAAACTTAAGGATACGCCGATGGAGCTTTTTGGTCTACCTCGAGACGAGCACCCGTTTTACACCAACCTTACCTTAGCTGGATCTTCCAAAGTCACTATTTCTGAAGGTTTTCTGAGAATCGCCCATGGTCCGCGGGAAGGATGGTATATCATTGTTAACAAAAATTTTGAACTAGATGTCGTGTGCAGCCTGGATCTCGTCATCTTAAAAATCCGCCAGCTGCTATCCAGACTGCCGTGGATTGGAGAGTGCTTCAAACACGACTGTGTGTTAGATGCCCGCTCAATCTACAGACTGGTTTTTATCCACTCGACCGAAGAACATCCGCCGATGGCGGCAGAGTTACCCGAAGATAAAGCAAGAATTTTAAGAGAGTGGGTTGACTCGGTGCAAAGCTGCACCAAAAAATTGTATCGTGCCATTCAAACCGCACGGCAGCTGCGTTACGATGAAAAGGCGCGCGACCATGAAATGTTCCGCCTAGCGATGAAAGGGTACAGCGCCCGGTATGCCAGCGAAGCGCAGATAATTTGGGAAATCCTCCGTTTTTACCCCAGCCATCTTACCAAACCCGAACTCATTCCGAAAACCTACCCCGTCACCCAAGGTTTTGAATCGCTTTCAAACATGATGATTGAGCGCAGTGCACTGCTGCGGGAGTTTTTTGTGTTGTTTCCGCAAATTATCCATTGCTGGGAAACGTGCCCGCAAATCGAACGGGAAAAACTTTTACGCCGGATGGAATTAGAAGAGGGGCTTCAAGAAGACGATGGAGAGCTCTTCGAAAACCGCTACTTTGGAATTAAGGAACAGAATTTCAGAGTGCTTAAGCATCTATTCACCGTCGTTGAACAAGAGATGGAAGAATTTCGCAAAGCGTATCAAAAATATTTACAGTTGATTCAAGATGCTGGTATGGTAAGCGATAGGGTCCCGAGCCTGAAGTATCTTATTTACGAGGGACAAGAATTTTTAAAAACAGCCAAAAAGCAGCGGGATATTGCCAAACAGATCTTAACCTTTGGAGAAAACACATGAAGCGGAACCTAAGTTTGACACTCCTTGTCGGCCTCGCCGCACTTCCCACGCTGGCAGTCGCTCAATGCCCCTCTGGAAACTGCCCTTATCAGCAAGAAGCCAAACCCACACCGGCAAAACCGGCAGTGCAGCAGCCGCACTACGCGCCGCCGCGCGCGCACTATACCTACGAAGATGATTGCGATAACTACGATTATTACTACTTTTGGGACGACAATGGCGCGGAAGCCGAAGCAGTCGAAGAACAGGAGTTCATGCAGACACGCCGCGTTTCGTGCCCGACAACCTTCCTCGATTGCGGCTGCTATGAAGGCGACTACGACGATAGCTGGTACGAATTCCAAGAAGGGTTGGAAACCGATTATCCCGGCAAGCGCGATGATCCGTGGTTGGATGAATTAGCAAGATAAAAACGGCATAAATTTTCCGAATGCCCATGCCCATGCCCATGCCCGATCTGAAATTTACATAACGATTTAGTAAAAACAGCGGAGAATTCGGAATAGAAAAAGGGCACGGGCAGGGGCACGAAATTTTATGAGATTAGTTACCTTCCTAAAAGATGCCTGAGGGCTTTCTCAAGGTCTGAATACGCAAAATCGAATTTCTGGTTCAGCAATTTTTCCGGAATCACCCGCGAGCTGCTTAACAACATTTCATCTGCCATCTCGCCAAACGCGGCGCGCGCGACAAACGCCGGCATCTTCAGCAACGCTGGACGCTTCAATACCTTTGCCAACGTCTTCGCAAATTCAGCATTTGTCACGGCATTGGGCGAAACCACATTCACCGGTCCAGTCAGCTTTTCATTAAAAATCGCTTCATGGATCGCTCCCAGCACATCATCTAGCGCAATCCAACTCATATACTGTTTGCCCGAACCGATCGCTCCTCCTACTCCCCATTTGAACGGAGCCAACATTTGCTGCAACGCCCCGCCCGCAGGCGTCAGCACGATACCGAAGCGTAATAGGACTTGCCGTGTATGTTTGGTCTTCATTTCATTCGCAGCTTCTTCCCATTTTTGACATACCTCTGCCAAAAATCCGTCGCCCTTATTCGACTGCTCCGTCACCTGCTTATCGCCCGTGTTGCCATAGTACCCGATAGCGGATGCATTGATGAACACTTTAGGCGGATTTTTCAATTGATTGATCGCTTCTGCCAGTAAATGGGTCGCTTTCACCCGGCTTTCTAAAATCGCTTTTTTTCGACTTTCACTCCAACGCTTCTCCGCTACGCCAGCACCGGCCAAATTAATGATCACATCATGCCCTTCAATCTGGTTAGGGTCCAAGTGCCGCAAATCGGGATCCCACTCCACAAAATGCCCCTCTTTCGCACTGCCGGTCCGCATAAGCCGAGTCACTGAGTGCCCGCCGGTAGTCAAAAAAGCAGCCAGCTGAGAACCGATTGTACCGGACGATCCGGCAATCAATATTTTCAAAGCCTTGGAGCGATATTTTTGATGGATTTTAAGATCATGCTCTAACACTTCCTGCCGGTACCGAAACAATTGTTTGAGCATGGTTTCCATTTTGCCGGTAAACAAGTACTTGTAGAACCCATGTCGCGGAAAGGCGTATTCGATCACATCTTCCAATTGAGTTTGATCTTTATTCAACGCCGCAAAAAGATGACAGTGTTCCCAATGCTTATACAGTCCTTTAACCTGCCGGTCGCAAAATTGTTTGTTGGGGATAAAATCAAAATGATCGATCTGAAATGTGGTCGGAATAAGGGCTACAGAGATCAATAAATAATCCCCGTCATGAATCGTTCCGCGCTTCTCAATCACTTTTACTTTTTGCCACGGCGGATTCAACCGTTCGAACGCGCCAGGACGTTCAAACCAAGCAAACACTTGCTCCAACGGAAAATTCAAAATCGTCGCGGTTTGATAGTGATTCATAAATCCCCCCTACCCTTAGTGTATCAAAGTGTTGAAATAACCCGTTAGGGAGTTTCAAAAGCCTTAGCACCCGTGATCTCTTTTAAAGCATCCAGAGCGCGTTTGCGCGCAACTGAATGATCGACAATAGGATGCGGATATGTTTTTCCGATTTCCACCTCAGCTTGTTTTAACACATCAGGTGGCGCATCCCAGGGTTGTTGAATCCATTCATCTGGCAATTTTGCCAATTCCGGCACCCAGCGCCGGACATACTCTCCGGTGCCATCAAATTTCTCCCCTTGCGTCACCGGATTGAAGATACGAAAATAGGGCGCAGCGTCGGCTCCGCATCCCGCTACCCACTGCCATCCCAGCGTATTGTTGGCCAGATCGGCATCCACAAGGGTATCCCAAAACCATTTTGCCCCTTCTTGCCAAGGCAGCAGCAAATCTTTTACAAGAAACGAACCCACCACCATCCTGAGGCGGTTGTGCATCCACCCCGTGATCCACAGCTGGCGCATGCCGGCATCGACCAACGGATAGCCCGTGTATCCCGTCTGCCACGCCTTCAAGGCTTTGTCATCATGATGCCAGGGAAAGTGGGAAAATTCACGCCGCAGCGGATCGGTCGGCGTAAACGGAAAATGATACAGCAAATGATGGGCAAACTCCCGCCACCCCAGCTGCCGCAAATAGGCATCCCGTTCCTCTGACTCCTCAGGATATTCACGCACCACTTCATGCCAGATCATGCGCGGACTGATTTCACCGAAATGCAAATACGGAGATAGATAGGACACTCCATGCTTGCCTGGAAATTCGCGCTGCTCTTTGTAATCCATCAGCGCATGCTCGATAAAATAATCCAAGCGTTGCCGCGCATGGTGAGCGCCAGGGCGCCAGATCGCGGAGATTCCTTGATCCCACGGCACCTCAGGCAATAAATGCAATTCGGATGGCGATAACGATTTGATGGACGGAGCACGCCCGCGCGCATGAGGCGGCATAGGGAGCGGCGAAGTCATCTCCCCTTGCTTCAAACACGCCTGCCAAAAACGGGTAAACACCTGAAACGGTTTCTTTTGTTTGTTAAAAATAGTCCACGGTTCAAACAAGAGGCTGGCATTAAAGGTTTGCACGTCGATGCCGCGCGAGCTCAGCGTCGACTTGATCCGCGTATCCCGTTTGATAGCCTCGGGTTCATAAAGCCGGTTCCAAAAGAGCGCCTCTGCCCGTGTTTCCTTGATGACCTCTTCCAAAACGTGCAGGGAGGGACCCGCCCGGATGATTAAAGGGTACCCTAGCGTTTCGAGCTCGTCCGAAAGGCTTTCCAGGGAGTAATGCAGCCACCAACGGGAGGCTCCACCCGGTTCCCAAGGCCGCTCTTCTTCGGGGGCCCATATATATAGGGGAATGATCGGACCATCCCTCTCGGCAGCGGTGTAAAACGCCGCGTTGTCCTCGAGCCGCAAATCTTTACGAAACCAGACAATGGAAGGACGTTTCATGGAGTACTTCTTGGAAATTGCATCTTAATAGGCATGAGTATATTATGAATCTTAATCCTTTATAAATTTTTTACAAGATCAATCAATGGCAGAACTGAACAAAAACACAATCAAAAGTTTAACGCAGCTGAGCCGTATCGGCTGCACGGAAGAGGAGCAAGAATCCCTGCTTGCCGACCTCCGCAAAATCTTGAACTATATCGAAACACTCCAAAGCATTAATACAGATAATGTTCCACCTTGCAACCAGGTGTTGGAAGAGATGAACAACGTCATGCGGGACGACGAAGTGGGGGAAACCTTGCCGCGCGAGCTTTTTTTACAGAATGTCGCTCTGCACGTCGGCGGCCTGGTCCGCGTTCCGACCGTCAAAAAACAGTAATTTCAACTCCTCTTGAGGAAGTAAAATCCCATGCATCACCTATCTGCCATCGAACTGCGTGAAAAGTTTGTCAAAGGCGAACTCACTGCGGTTGCCATCACGAGCCACTTTTTAAACCGGATCGAACAATACGATCCGCAAATCAAAGCGTTTTTAGCAGTGTTCAAAGAGAGTGCCTTGAAGCAAGCACAAGAACTCGACGCCCGTAAAGCCAAAGGAGAGCCCTTAGGCAAGCTCGCCGGCATCCCCATCGCCATCAAAGACAATATGCACGTGTTTGGGGAAATCTCTACTTGCGGGTCAAAATTTTTGACGAACTATAAAGCTCCTTTCGAATCCACTGTCGTTCGCTTGCTGAAAGAGGCGGGCGCGGTGATCATCGGCAAGACCAACATGGATGAATTCGCCATGGGCTCATCCACTGAAAACTCAGCCCTGCAACTGACCTATAACCCTTGGAACCTAAAATGCACTCCTGGGGGCTCCTCAGGAGGGTCCGCAGCTGCCGTCGCCGCACGCCTCTGTCCCTTAGCCCTCGGGAGCGACACGGGTGGATCGATCCGCCAGCCCGCTTCGCTTTGCGGCGTGGTCGGATTTAAACCGACCTATGGACGCGTCTCCCGCTTCGGACTAGTGGCTTACGCTTCTTCATTTGACCAAATTGGACCGCTGGCTACGACAAGCAAAGATGCCGCGTTGGTGATGGAAGTGATCGGACAACATTGTAAAAAAGATTCCACCAGCATTCCTGAAGGGCCGCAAAACTATTTAGGAGCCCTTAACGGTTCGGTACAAGGAACGAAAATCGGCGTTCCCTGGAAATTTTTGGAAGGGTTAGCCCCGGAACCACGTGAACATTTTGACCGCTCCCTCGAACTCTTGAAAAAAAATGGCGCCCAAATCGTCGAAGTCGACCTAAGCTTGCTCACCAATTCACTTGCCACTTACTACATTCTGGCCACCGCAGAAGCGTCGACCAATCTGGCGCGCTTTGACGGCATCCGCTACGGCGTCCGTTCACCCGACGCCAAAACGTTGGATGAAGTGTATGACAAGTCGAAAGAAGAAGGATTCGGCAAAGAGGTTAAGCGGCGCATCCTGCTTGGCACCTTCGTCCTCTCCGCCGGCTATCAAGATGCGTACTACCGGAAAGCGCAAAAAATGCGCACCCTGATCATCAACCAGTACAAAGCAGCCTACAAAACCTGCGATGTGATCGCTACCCCGGTCTCCCCTTTCGCCGCTTTCGAAATCGGTTCGATCAAAGATCCCCTCCAAATGTACTTGGAAGACATTTACACCATCTCCATCAACATCGCCGGCCTGCCGGCTGTCAGCGTCCCTTCCGGCTTAAGCCGCGACGGCAAACCAATCGGGCTGCAAATCATCGGACCGCAAAAACACGACACCCTCGTCATGGCTGTCGCCGACGCATTTGAAAAAGGGATGGGCGGACCTTTTGCAATCCCCCCAGCATATAAATAGGATAGCATTATGACCACACATTCAGATTGGGAACCTGTAATCGGCCTGGAGATCCATGCCGAACTCAACACCCGCTCCAAATTGTTCAGCGTCGCACCCAACCGTTTCGGCGATGAGCCCAACACCAATATCACCGAAGTGTGCACAGGGCAGCCAGGCACCTTGCCCGTCCTCAACAAAGAAGCGGTCAAAAAAGCGGTCCAATTCGGATGTGCCATTCAAGGGGATGTGCAAAAATTTAGCAAGTTCGACCGCAAATCGTACTTCTACCCCGACAGCCCGCGCAACTTTCAAATCACCCAGTTCGATGAGCCGATCATTAAGGGAGGGAAAATCATTGCCGAAGTGAATGGCACCGAGCAATCGTTCGCCGTCAACCGCGTCCACCTTGAAGATGATGCTGGGATGCTCAAACATTTTACCAACTTCGCCGGAGTCGACTACAATCGGGCTGGAGTTCCCCTTATCGAAATCGTTTCTGAACCCTGTATCCACAGCGCTGCCGAAGCGGTCGCTTACGCCCAAGCCGTCCGCGCCATCTTGGAATATATCGACGCCTCCGACTGCAACATGGAAGAAGGCTCTTTACGTTTCGACGTCAATATCTCCGTCCGCAAAAAAGGAGAAAAAGCGCTGCGCAGCAAAATCGAAATCAAAAACTTGAACTCGTTCACCTTCATGGGGCTGGCGATTGAATCGGAAATCAAACGGCAAATCCGTGAATATCAAATCCATCCTGATAAACCGCACCACGAAGTGATCTCCCAATCCACCTACCGGTGGGATCCTGAAAAAGGGGAAACGATCCTTATGCGGCGCAAAGAAACGTCGGATGACTACCGCTACTTCCCCGAACCGGACCTCGTGCCGATCATTCTCACCCATGACTACATTGAATCGATCCGCAAAGCCCTGCCCGAATTGCCTCTCCAACGGGAACGGCGCTACGTCAACGCTCTTGGCCTAAGTACACATAACGCCTTCCAACTCGCCAGCGATAAAAAATTGTCTGACTACTTCGAAACCGGAATGACTCTCTGCAAAAACGCGCGGGTCCTGTGCAACTGGCTGATCGTCGAATTCGCGGGGCGTCTCAGCAATACCGGCAAAACCATCCTCGACTCCGGCATCCTTCCTCTCCATGTCGCCAAACTGGTCAACCTCATCGAAGAGGGTAAGATCACCGGCAAAATCGCCAAAAGCGTCGCTGACGATATGCTCGCAAAACCGGGCACCGACCCCGAACAGATCGTCGCTGCTAACCCTGACTACACTCCCGTCCAAGATACGGCCGAAATCGAAAAACTCGTCGACCAAGTCCTGGCCGAAAACCCCCAATCAATCGCCGACTTCAAAGCCGGCCGCGACAAAGCATTCGCCTTCCTCGTCGGCCAAGTCATGAAAATGACCCGTGGCAAAGCCTCCCCCGCCATCGTCAATGACTTATTGAAAAAGAAAATCTAAATGTAGATAAATTTGGAGTGCGGTGCTCCGCACATACGCATCAAGCTAAGCAAAGTTTTTTGTGAATTTAAAGCCTATAGTTTTTGTCGCGAAGCGACATTTCTATCAATAGCCCATAGCAAGGCGCTATTTTGCGCCGCAGCTATGGGTTGATAGAAATATCGCTCCGCGACAAAATAATATTGATGCGTATGTGCGGAGCACTGCACTCCTGAATCTCGCTAACGCTCGAGCAAAAACAATTCATGTTTGTTTTAATCAACGAACTCGGAGGGAGACAAAAATTCATCATTGGCAAGAGCTTTTAGCGATGGTTCTTGTATCTTATTGGCTATTTCTTTTGCCCGATTGATTTTCCCTGCTTTTACAAATCCTCTCACAATATCAATAATCACCTGGTCTTTTGGATAAGGAGTAGGTCCAAAACTTCCCCAGATCAGCCCGCCTTCTACAAAATCATCCACGATTGAATAGGCGAATTCAGGATCTTTCTGGCTTAGAGCGCATGAGATGATCCACAATAGCTCCTGATTGGCTTTAATTAGATCGTTTTTGTCGATACGTTTATACATTTCAAACGCAAGTTGATATTTCTTGTTATCCGTTGTCATCCTGAGGATAAAATTAGATTGAATGACTAATTTATTTACCAATTTACATAGAGGATCTTTTAAGAATTTTTCAATTTCAGCAACCTTATTCATGGTTTGACAAATCTCGAGGCAGATGATCGTTGCGATCTCAATTTGTTGAGAAAGCTTACTATTTTTGGGTATCAATTTTTCTGCTTCTGATCTTCTATTAGATTTGATCAGGAATTTAATGATTGTCTTGTATGCTTCCTTTACCTCAAATAATATAAACGATGAATCATTCTCAAACTCAACTTCATTTGAAAGTTTAATAGCTTGCTCGATTTGTTCATTGGCTACCATCTTTTTGATGATCGCGCTACGCATCCTATTTCGGGTTACTACATCAGAAAACATATTTGCAAAACGAATAGCAACGTTTGTATCTATCTCTTTTAAGATTTTTTCTTCATGGTTTTCAAGGACTTGTAAAGTTTCATGCGTGATTTGAACCGCTAACTCTAAAAAACCTAATTTGAGCGCTTCTTGCACCATCGGAAAGGTAACTTGAGTTAATGCTGCATTTCTCGCTTGAAGCGCCTTATAACGTTTGGTGAAATTAACCAACTCAAAAATTTTGATAAAAAACTCAGGTCGTCCTCTTGGGGGACATAACTTTTTTAAATCTTTTAATGTCTCATCTTCCAGTGGACAAAGTTGTTTAACCACTCCTCTACGAATCTCAAGCAACTTAGCTTGCAGCGTGTTCAAGTTTGTACAAAACTTGACATCATTGAGGTTGATGAGAGATTCAAAAGCAGCAATAACTTCAGGGTATTTTTCACTTTTGTGAAGTTCATTTTTTAAGAAATTCAGAAAGCTATTTACTTTAACGTGTTCATGTAAAATTGTGCTTCTTACACATTGGGTATGAAAATGCTTTGAAGTTCGATGCGGACCTGCTTTTTCAGAATTTTCAAAAAAAGTGAACATGTATTGGAGCACTTCTGCAGGTAATAAATAGCTTAAACTTTTTACAGGGGCAGAGCCATGATCGTCGTCACCTGGCGGAGGAGTATCATTATCGTCATCTCCTGGTGGTTTGGGAAGAGTTGTGATCCCGCCTGAAGGATTGCCTGTGGAATCAGGGTGTTTATTTAATATACGTCCCCGACTCGCCTGATAGATTTGATATCCATCTTTCATGCCTAAAAAGGGGGCTGCTGGGATAAGGACAACTGAACCTGCCGCACCGAGTAAATAAATCCCCGCTTTTCGTGTATGGGTTAAAAAATGGGGCCGGTCTTTGATGGTCGCTTGGAAAACTTCATGACAGCCCAAGGCAAGCTTTTCGAACGGAGTCCCCAATTGGGAGAGGGTCCGTGTACATGTTTTGATGATGATTAAAGATCCGGCAATTCCAAAACGCAAATCCGGTCTTTTTTGAAGAATTGTGGAGGACTTATGGGCGAGATAGCGATCGTACTGCCGATTCCAACGTAAAAGGGTATGCTTCGATTGCATATGATTATTATAAATATTTTTTAAATACATATTTATGCCTATATTAAAATAGAGACGATTATAGTTTATCAATTATAGCCTGTCAAATATAAAATGATTTGTAAGAATTTAGATTTATAGAATGTTTATGAACAAGATCGCTCCATGCAGTCGCTATATTAAATGCATGGTTGAAGAGCTCTCAAAAAATCGTTGCACACGCTATCGTGGAAAGATGCTTTAAATTTTTTTAATTTAATTCAGGTCTCTTTCTCGACCACGTCAAACTTTTTCGTTTAATTTATATGCTCCCTTTGGTATTCTTATGACTCCTTATATTTTAATAGGTTAAATCATTTTAAACGGAATAAACAATAACAGCGCCCTTATCGTAAGTTAATTGGACGCCACTTCATGATAAATGTAATAACATTATACTTACCTCTTTGCCATAGCGACCCCTTCTCTCTACGCCGACGCCCCCTTGACAAGCTCTATTATACCCTCAATAAAATTCATCAAGTCGTCACACCCGTTTTAAAGGTGGCGGCGGTGACTGCCTTGCAACTTTATTATCTGTATCAAGCGGGAGAGATCGCGTCTTTTGGTCTGGTGTGCGGGATTTTCGTACCCTACCTCGACCCCATCTTCGATCGTATTATCGAACTCTGGCAAAAATCGTATAAGATTGAAGTATTAGGATTTACAGCCTTTAGCGGGATCTATTTTACAACCATGCTCCCCCTCACCGTATTTACCTATTCCGCCTCGATCGGCCGCTATATTGCTAGCCGTATTCTCAGGCGTCCCCTCCCCGCCCAATAAACATTAACAGGATTAGCAAGATCGCCTACGGCGACAGGATAGTCAGGATTAGAAGTGAGACTAGAATCATTCTTAACTAGACGTAAGCCGTGAGATAACTCTTTTTTGATTTATGAAACGGCTATAAAACCTTTACGACGAAAAATTCTGGTTCTGGATCGTGGTTTTTTTACATGAATCTGCACGTCACAACCCAAGATAGAAAGGTAATGTAGTAGGGTATCTGTACTAAACGCAGATAATTGACCAGACACAAGCAATGAAACCTTTGGCTGGGAAATTCCTAATTTTTCCGCTACTTCCCGCTGAGATCGTTTGCTAGCTTTAATCAGAGAGCCAACCTCATGGAGCAATTTGGCTTTAGCAAGAATTTCTTCCGGCTGGTCTAATCCAAGATCAGCAAAAATATTCTCTGTCGTTACCTCATATTCTTTGCTTTGTTTAGTCATTGGATTTCCTCCCTTTGGACTTCCATTCTTTATACATTTCCTCGGCTAATTTAAGACGAGATCGGATCAATTCCAAATCTTGTTTGGGCGTTTCGATGCCGCGTTTACTTTTCTTTTGGAAAGCATGCAAAACCACAATAGCGTCAGAAAATTTAACGGTATAAACAGCCCTGAACGTATCTCCTTTGTGATCCTGAATCAGTTCAATGACACTAGCTCCGCCAAATCCAGAGAGGGTCTTGGCTATGTCTGGATACTCACCAATTTGAGCTTGATATAAGGCATAGCCAAAATCAGTTACAACATCCGAGGGCATCTCCATCAAGTCACGCTTCGCAGAGCAAATCCATAAAACGGGCTTATATTTTTCTTCAATCATTCTCTAGTCTAAGTATATCAATATTGGTATATATTAATACAGGATAATTTTAAAAAACAATATTTTTCCAAAGCGTTTTATCTTTATCTTGGCTATCCCTGGTTATCTTTGTTATATTTTTGCACCATCCTGCCTATCCTGTCGCCGTAGGCGATCGTGCCCTATCCTGTTGATTTGGTTTTATTCTTGCGAACGGGGATGAAAGGCATGGAACATTTCTTGAAGGCGTTGCCGACTAACATGCGTATACCGGTCGGTGCTGCTGATGCTGGCATGGCCAAGCATCTCCTGAATCACACGCAAGTCGGCTCCGTTATCCAAAAGGTGCGTGGCAAAGGAGTGCCTTAGCGTATGCGGTGAAATATTTTTTACAATCCCCGCTTGCTTGCCATACTCTTTGATCATTTTCCACACTTCAATCCGGTCAATCCGTTTTCCCCGCTGGGTCACAAATAACGCCTTTTCATGTTCGCTGTCGGTTTGGTCCCGCGTATGGGATAAATACTGATCAATTGCAGCCAACGCCTTCTGCCCAATCGGAACTACCCGCTCCTTACCCCCTTTTCCCAGCACCTTCACAAACTCATCATCGACATCATAGATGTTCAATGAGCACAACTCCGACACCCGCAATCCGGTCGCATACAGCACCTCTAGGATCGCACGATCCCGGTAGCCAAACGGAGTTTCGCTATTGGGTTGTGCCAACAAACGTTCCACCTCAGAGGAAGAGAGCACTTCGGGAAGGATCTGCCACAGTTTAGGGCTTTCCAAATAGAACGCTTCATTTACCTCCACCATCTCCTCACGCTTGGCAAACCGGAAAAACACTTTAATGGCAATCAGGGTGCGGCTTAGGGAGGAAGCCGCATAATTTTGATCTTTTAAACGGGCTAAGAACTCGATGATGGTCTCTTGCTTTACTTCGTTGGGCGAAACAATCCCTTTGGAGGCCAAAAATGCGCTAAATAACTCTAAATCATGCTGATAGGCGATCTGCGTATTGAGCGCCATCCCTTTTTCAGTTGCCAAATAACGGATAAAATCTTTCAAAGCCTCAGGAAATTGAATGGCATACGAATTGCTCATGGACATGCCAACCAGGAGAAATAGATGGATACGAACAGCAGAAGAAACCGCAGATGGAGCAAACCCCGTCCGATCCAAAAGCCTATTCGCGAGTTAGTGCCGGTTCCGGCAAAACCCAAAAAAGCTAACCCTTGAATTTCTTCGCAAGGGCTTGCTGGATCTCTTCCCGCTTCAGCGCGGATACTTCCACTTTTTTGATACACAAAATCTCTTCCGTCGCCGGATCTTCGTAGAGATAGGCGGCCTCCCCTTCGTGTACAATTTCCTGCCTTAAAAGCAAACGTCTTTTACGCGATAGGAAAATAGAAAGAATAAACGCTTCATTGAGGTTTTCAGGAGTCGGATTCTGCAAATCTTCCCTTAAAATACGGAATGCACGGTCAAAAGGAGACTCCTCTTTTTTAGGAGGCTTCCATTGTTTGGGAACACGCGCTTTCCAGTAACTCTTGAATGCTTTCGGCTGCAGCTCTTGCCAACATTTTAAGCAGAAATCTTGACGGAGATAACCAGGTTTTTCCGGATCTTCAAGCAAGACCGAATAGTACTCTTCGCCGGCAACCAGGGGTTCTCCCCCTTTCGCGCACGTCGCTCCCCGCTTGGGTATCTCAATCACTAAAGGTAGTTGGGCCATCTTACAGTAGCTTCAGTTTTTTTATAAGCGTCTCACCCAGCGGGAATGGTTTTCCAGCTGAATTCTTTTTTCGGTTGGCCTCAAATTGGGAGAGGATGGTAACGGCCAACACCTTGCCTAATTGAACACCCTCTTGGTCAAACGAGTTGATATCCCAAATGAATCCTTGGAAGGCAACACGATGTTCGATCATGGCGAACAACGCTCCCATGTTATAGGGAGTCAACTGCTCTCCAAAAATGATATGGGAAGGGCGATTTCCGGGAAACACCTTATTCGGGTTATCGCTGCTCTTACCCTCCGCTAAGGCGATCGCCTGGGCCAATAAATTGGAAAGCAGCTTCTCTTGATTCGAGGTTCCATTCTCCTCATTATCCAGACCATATTGCGACTTTTTGAATCCGATCAGTTCGAGCGGTGCGATCGTCGTTCCCTGATGCAAAAGCTGGTAGAAGGAGTGTTGCGCAACGGTACCTGTTTGCCCCCAGAGTAAGGGCCCTGTTTCAAAATCAACCGCCACCCCGTTCTTATCGATCCGTTTCCCGTTCGATTCCATATCCACTTGCTGGATATGGGACTGGAAGAATTCGAGCTGTTGAGAATAAGGAACAATGACAAGATCGTGATGGTGTAAGAAATTCCGGTTCCAGATGCCGATCAAAGCCAATAGGAGGGGCAGATTTTTTTCAATATTCGGTTCCAATGCCACTTGATCCATGGCGTGCGCACCTTTGAGGAATTCCCAAAACGTTTGGAAACCATAAGCAAAGGATAGGAGCACTCCGCCATAGACAGCCGAAGTGGAGAAACGTCCACCTACAAAATCCCAGCTGAAGAATGATTGGATATATTTTTTCGGATCATCGAGCGGGCTGCCCTCTCCGGTGATGGAGATGAAGTGTTTGTTCGGATCGAGTCCCGCTTTGGTAAACTGCGCCCGCATGAACGCTTCATTGGCGACCGTTTCCATCGTTGTGCCCGATTTGGAGACCACCGAAACGAGCGTTTTTTTCAGATCGAGATCGCGCAGCACGCGCGCGGTCGCATCAGGATCGACATTGGAGATAAAATGTACCCGGCGATTCGGTTTTTGATAAAAGTTCAACGCCCCATGGACCGATTTTGGACCGAGATCCGATCCGCCGATCGCAATCGTCACCATATCGGTAAACTGATTCGTCTGGTCATTTTTTTCCATGAACGCTTTAATCTTATCCAGCTCTTTCCGCTCAAGCGCCGTCGCTTCTGCCGCTGCTTTGCCGGTCTGCGGATTGTCAAAGAAATCGCGCATAGCGGTATGGAGAACCGTCCGGTTTTCACTGGGGTAGCCATTAATGAAATTCATCACTTCCCCGGCTTGCATCTTTTTCATTTTCTCAAGCGCTTTTGATTCTGCAGCGAGCTCTTTTAAGGCAGTAAGGATCTCGTCATTGATTCGTTCTGTGCCAAATAAAATCGTGTAGCCTGCATTTTCGGTTGAATATTTAGTCAACCGTTCGGGAGTCAAAACGCCGGGTTTTGTTAAATCAGGAGGATTCGCTGCCAGAGCTTTGAGCCGTTGCGTGGCGGCATAGTTCGAGAAAGCAAGTTTGCTGGATAATGGGGGTTTATTGAGCGTTGCTGTCATACACGACCTCCTAAAATAGGCTTTAAGTGAATTTGGAGTGCGGTGACTTGTCACCGCTTTCAATAGCGCAACTTGTTGCGCGTATTGTATGACGAACATTTCATTACACGTGACAAGTCACGCTAAACAAAGCGGTAACAAGTTACCGCACTCCAAATC
>JAGVLX010000035.1 GCA_020054065.1 Parachlamydiales bacterium
CACCACATATTCATGACTGGAAGGAGCTGCCTCTACTTCAATCCCAAGTTCATCCAGATAGGTTTTCGCAGTCGCGGTCACGCGAATATATTTTTGAAGGCTTAAGTCGATATGCCAGGCAGGACTATCAGGCAAAGGGACTTTGCCAAGGTCAGGCTTAGGGAGATTTGTTCCATCTGATGGTTGAAAATCCATATATTTAATATATTAAACCTTACATAACATCTATTTATAATTATAAATTGTTATATTAATATATTAAACTAGAATAACCAATAACTTAAGTCTTTGAATATAAGCATTAAATATGATACAAGACTCGATGGACATTATGAACGGTATGGACTAAATTGACATTACGTTCACGTTAACCAGGAGGTTGTGATGTCAATTGTTTCCTGTACGCTCGAACCTGGAATGTGCCGGATGGTCGTAGAACCCAGCGGGGTTAACAAGATCACCTTTATTCACACATCAATCGGAGTTCCCCTAGAGGCTCCAGAAAACGTTTCAAAATCATCCGACAAAACCGAATATGTAGAATTATCCCTCCGCAACGAAGCCGGCAATCCCGCCGCCGTATTTGTTAAAATTGCAAATTTGGTTCAGGCACTGGTCTTGCTTGGGGTGCAAACAGAAGCTCAAAAGATCCAACAGGAAGCCACCGCCAAACGACTAGAGTATTACATCACCAATTTATTAACTCGCGCTCCTTCCCAACCTAGCCTGCTGCTTGAATTTGACCCACTCTACCTACAGCGTCTCGCGGTTAAGGTCAAGGGAGTCATTACCGTCGAGCACATGCAAGAAGTGATTAAATATGTCAACGCGCAGCGCGATTTATTAGAAAGCAAACTAGCCGAGGAGCGATCCAAACCCGGCCGCCTCCCTTTTGCCACAACCGCTTACGTTTTATTGAAAAAAATGAATTCTAAAAGCCGCAGTCCCGGGATCGCAACGTCGCTGCCGGTAAGCGTTGAATATCATGGCAAACACAAAATCAGGATCCGTTTTAAACCCAATTTCGCGAAGGGAAAATTTAAAACGGCCAGCAAACAATTAGATATCCACCGCAATATCGTTTTTGTTAAATCCAAATCGACACTCTTTCCTTATGTGGATTTTAAACATCGCTTGCAGTCCGTCAAAGAGAGCTTCATTGAAAATGAATTTAAGTATTCTGCGATGATGAATCTTCATCCCCATGCGATCCATTTAGAGGATGTTGCCAGCTACACCAAACAAGATCAACAGGGCAGAGAAGTCAGAAGGGCCGCCTTCTATTCTCAAGAAGCTGAAGAGGGAGAACTCTTTGATCAAGTAGAAAAGTTGACGTTAGTCGAGCGGGTAGAGATGTTGAGAGACGCCGCCCATGCATTAGGGTATCTGAATGCTAAAGGAGTGGTCCATCGGGACGTTAAACTCGAAAACATTTTTATCACCCTTTTTAACAACCAGAAACGCGCCCTTATCGGCGACTTTGGTTTTGCCGGCACCGTAGAGGAGATCAGAAGCCGCCAGCTTGCAGGTAGTCCCATGTATATGGCTCCGGAAGGTTGGGAGGGACGCTATTCCACGTTTGGGGTTGCCCTCGATAGTTTTGCGCTTGGCGTTTGCATTTATTGCTGTTGGAAGCTTAAGAGTGCACCCTGGGCGGATTTTCAAGACGGTTCGCCTCATTTTATGTCTGCCATCAAAAATCCAGAGCGTTACTTGAAAAATTACAATGCCAGCTCGCTTGAACTTGGTTTACAAGAGGTGATTAGAAAATTGTGGATGACCGATCCTTCGCAAAGAATCACGACAGGGCGCGCTGCCATTGAATTGGATACGCTGCTGCCGCCCGCCAAGCGCAGATTTTAGGAAGACAGGACACACAAGACAGAAAGAAAAACAGAACAGGATAAGCAAGATCCGCCTTCGGGGGACAGGATAGGCAGAATAATACAAATAACAATGATGACCAGGATTTTCAGGATAGAAAAATAAATAAATGGAAAATATGCTGGCCTAATCCGATTTCAAAAATCAAATCAATTTTCTATCCTGCTTATCTTGTCCGCCGAAGGGCGGATCCTGCCTATCCTGTTCTGTATTTTCATCTCTACGAGGTAGCGGTTTTTAGGATAGGCTCCGGCTGAACGGTTTCTTGTACAGGAACAGCCTCTTCCAGTGATTCGTGTTTGCTGTCGAGCAGGTTTTTGAATTTGATTCCTAAGCGCTTGGTGGCTACTATCCACAGGCCGATTGCAACCATGAGAATGCCCGCCACATACGGCGCTGAAGCATTTAATGTCACGAAATAGGAAAGCAAGGTCATATGGATGATCGATCCACCGGACTTCCCAAACCGGGAGCCCACACCGTCAATCGCCGCTTTTCCTTTCAATTTAGATTGGTGATCGAGCGGGATAAACGTCATTTCTTTTGTTGCATCAAAAACGGAATACTTGCACGCCTTGCTTAAACAGTTTTGCGCGAACCCAAAAAATACCGCAATAATTAAAGGCGTGGTTCCAGCGGCAAATAAAGCAAACTCTGCTAGGCTATCTCTACCTAGATAAAATCCAAAAAATCCTAAGCTCGTCACGAGCATGATGAACGGCGTAATTAAAGCGGTGCCGGTCCAGCCAAACTTGGAGAGCATTTTAGGCAAGCATAATGCAAGAATCGTGGAGACGACGCCCACCGATGATGTCAAATTATTGAGATAGGCGTTCAACTCCCCTTTATCTGGAATCAAAATCCGCACCTGATCCTTCCACACCACTTCCACCAGGTTAATGACTAAGTTATAGGCAAACACAATAATCGCAATGTAGATCAAATACTTGGAACGTGCCAGCACTCGGAAGCTCTCGCGGAACGACTGTTTGGGCTTATCCTTTTCCCCTTTCCGCTTGACGTAGTGCAGGTCATCAAACTTGGGATCATTCAGCACCCGCTTGTTCATCCAACGGAAAATGGCGATCGTAATTAATCCC
>JAGVLX010000097.1 GCA_020054065.1 Parachlamydiales bacterium
GCCCGTTTGACGAGTTCTAATTCCTCTTGCGTGCTTAAGTGCAGAATGCAGAGGCGTACCCGATATTTCTCTGCTAAGGCGATGGCCTTTTTAACGGCAATCACAGCAGCTTGCCGATCTCGAATTAGGGAGTGGACTCCTGGATCAGCCGAAGAGAATTTTTTGCGGTTTGCGTGGATAGTCGCTTCATCCTCCGCATGCACTGAGATCAGCAATTGATTTTCGGCAGCCGTTTTGAAAATCTGTTCTAGTGCCGCATCATCATCGACTAATAAATCGCCCGTGCTGCACCCCATAAAGATTTTGATGCCTATAGCTTGGGATTTAATCTTAGGAATCTCTGAAACATGGTTTTTGTCAGCACCAAAGTATAAATAGTGGCGTAAAGGGATGCCAGCCTGGCGCAATTGGGATTGGATTTGAGCCTGTTTATTTTTTAAGCGTTCTGCCGTCATGATGCTCGGCACGTTATTGGGCATATCAAAGACAGTCGTGACGCCACCGGCGATCGCTGCTTGCGCTCCCGTGATCCACGTTTCTTTATGCTCGGCGCCCGGGACGCGAAAGTGGACATGGGGGTCTATTAAGGCTGGGATGCAAGTTAACCCTTGGGCATTAATAATCTGCGAATGCTTTGATGGCACGGTAAGCGTTTTAAGGTTGCCATCAATAGTTACGCCATTCTCTATGGTTAACATGCAAACGACTCATTAAATTCGTCTTGAGTAAATAATTTGTCGCAATATTTACAACGCATCTGGATTTTTCCACGCACTCTGTTGACGTATAACGTATGGTTTGTGTCGGCATGGTTGGAGATGCAATGGGGATTGGGACATTCAAGAATATTTTCAATCACTTCAGGCAAAGTCACGGTAAATTTTTTAATGACGCGGTAATCTTTGATGATATTCAAAGTGGTCTGCGGAGAAAATATCGCGATTTGGTTGGTTTCCTCCGGTGTTAGCTCTTTGCCCTCTACTTTTATGAGATCTTTCAATCCAAAGCGTGAGCTCGGTAGGTTCATGCCGATGCTGACCCGCTGCGGGTGGTGGCTTAATTTGAGCAAGCGCACAATCCGTAAAGCTTGTCCGGATTGTATGTGGTCGATGACTGTTCCATCTTCAATCGCTGAGACCGTTAACACTTTTTGGGTTTCATTCGTCATCATGTTAACACCGTATTTAAAATGGCTTGCCTGACATAGAGGCCGTTTTGCGATTGCTCGAAATAGTATGCGTGCGGCAGCTTGTCCACAGCGGGATCAATCTCATTCAAGCGCGGCAGCGGATGCAGAATGCGCAGATTGGGTTTGGCGGGCTCTAAAAGCTCCGGCGTAATGCGATAAGGCTTCACCAATTCCGCATGCTCAATTTTATCGTTGAACCGCTCATGTTGAATGCGGGTGCAGTAGATAATATCCAGCTTGGGAACGATTGAATCCAGCGTCTGGTGGCATGAAAACATAATTCCATGCGCCTTTAACTCGTCCAGTTGCTGCTTGGGCAGTTCTAAACCAGGGGGAGCGATGAGGTAGATCCGCGGCTTAAAATGGTTAAAGGTATGTAGAAGCGAGTGCACCGTACGTCCATGCTTTAAATCGCCTACTAAGGCAATTTGCAATCCCTCTAAACGTCCTTGGCTTTCACGGATGGTGTAGAGATCCAGGAGGGTTTGTGTCGGATGCTGGTTCGATCCATCGCCACAATTGATGACCGGTTTATCGCTTACCTCTGCAGCTAACGCAGCGGACCCTTCTAACGGATGGCGGATGGCGATCGCGTCTGCATATTGCGCCATAATGCGGATTGTATCTTGTAAGCTTTCCCCTTTCTTAGATGAGGTATGATCGGCAGCATGAAATCCGATCACATCCCCGCCTAGCCGCTTCATGGCGGTTTCAAACGAAAGACGGGTACGGGTGGAGGGCTCAAAAAAGCAAGTCGCTAAGATTTTGCCTTGCAAATTAGGTTTAGGGGGCGTTTTTTTATGCTGATCTGCGCGATCTAATAATCCCAGAATCGTCTCTTTCGGCATATCACGCGTCGAAAGTAAATGTCTCATCTAAACCTCGCTTGGTGAATAGTCGGCCCACGCTTTTACAGGAATCTGGTCAATATTCAATTCGGTTAGGCATTGCATGAATAATTGAGCGATCTGCAGGTTGGTGATTAACGGAATGTTATGGTCAATGGCTAAGCGGCGAATGACATAGCCGTCCGAGATGATCTGTGTGTCATTATTGCGTGGAATATTAATAATCAAATCAACTTGCCGCTCGGCAATGATGGTTTTGGCATTCGGCTCGAGCATTTCACTAGCTTTATAGAGTAAACGGCTCGCTACGCCATGCTGAGCCAGGAAATCGTGGGTATTTTCGGTCGCAAACAGCTCCCAGCCGTGCGCTTCCAATTTTTGCAACGCTTGCAGCAATTTAATTTTTTTGTCGCCCCCAATGCTGACGAGTAAACGCTTTCCCTTTACCTTTTGGCCAGTCGCCTGCCACGATCTGAAGAAAGCTTGCGGTAAATCATCCCCAATGCAAGCGACTTCACCGGTGGAAGCCATTTCTACCCGAGCCACCGGGTTTGCCCCTTTCAACCGGTTATAAGAAAATTGCGGCGCTTTGACGCCGACGCAATCGATTTCAAGGGTTTCTAATGGTTTTTGAATCGGCAGTTTTAAAATCGCACGCACTGCCACATCGATGAAATTCTGTTTGGTCACCTTGGAGACAAAGGGGAACGACCGAGAAGCGCGCACATTGCATTCAATGACCTTGATCGCATTCTCCTTAGCAATAAATTGAATGTTAAAGGGACCGGTAATCTTTAACGCCGCCACAATTTGACGGGTGATTCCTTTTGTACGCCGAATGGTCTCCAAGTAGAGTTTTTGCGGCGGCAGCACAATGGTTGCATCGCCTGAATGCACACCGGCATTCTCAATGTGCTCAGAAATTGCTTCGATGAGGATTTTGCCGTTTTGTGCCACACCGTCGATTTCCAACTCTTTGGCATTCTCGATGAATTGGGTGATCACCACCGGCTGGCCCCGTGAAACAAGCGTTGCCTCCTGAAGGTATGTCGACAACTCCTCCGCGTTGTAGACCACATTCATGGCGGCGCCAGAAAGTACATACGAGGGGCGCACGAGGACCGGATATCCGACTTTTTTAGAGAACGCCCGTGCTTGCTCTAAAGATTGCACCTCCGCCCACTCCGGCTGGTCGATTCCTAGCTGATTCAAAAGCTGCGAAAATTTCTTGCGGTTTTCTGCGTGGTCGATTCCCTCAACCGACGTTCCTAAAATGGGAAATCCATGTTGCTGCAACGGAATGGCTAAATTGTTGGCGATCTGCCCTCCGACACTCACTAAGATGCCTTGCGGATGTTCGAATTCAAAAATGTCTTGCAACCGTTCCAGGGTCAGCTCTTCAAAATAGAGGCGATCGGACTCATCGTAATCGGTTGAAACCGTCTCAGGGTTAGAATTGACCATCAAGGTCGCTTTGCCGTTTGCACGCAAGGTCCGCAAGGCATTGACCGCACACCAATCGAATTCCACCGAGGAGCCGATACAATAGGGTCCGGAGCCTAAGACAACGATAGGGGATTTGGAGGATGGCTCGATATCATGATGCGATCCATGATAAGTAAGATATAGGTAATTGGTCTGGGCGGCAAATTCTCCAGCTAACGTATCGATCTGTTTAATAACCGGTTTTACACCCAGCTTCACTCGCTCGTTGCGGATCTGGTCTTCGGTTAGCTGCTTGATTTTGGCCATCGCATGATCGGAAAAGCCGCTTTGTTTTAAACGGCGTAATAGGTCAGTGCTCAGCTCATGAGCTTTCAACTCGCTTTCCAACTGGGTCAAATTATAGAGGTGGTTAAGGAACCACGGATCGATATGGGATAGCTGCTGCGCTTTGCCGACCGTACCGCCTTGTTGAAAATAGCGATAAAGAGCATAGAGCCGCCGGTCGGTTGCAAATTGAATCTCTTGTTCCAAATCGGCTATCGGGTGGGGATAATCACTAATTCCCTGCAACCCAATATTCAACATGCGGATCGCTTTTTGAAGGGCTTCCGGAAAAGAGCGTCCGATCCCCATCACCTCGCCAACGCTCTTCATTTCCGTTCCAATGCGTCGGTCGGCAGCTTTGAACTTTTGAAAATCCCAACGCGGCATTTTGACTACGATATAATCTAGAGCAGGTTCAAAGAAGGCTGAGGTTTCACGAGTGACATTATTTTTTAAGTCCGCCAACTTTTTTCCTAACGCAAGCTTAGCTGCAATGAAAGCGAGTGGGTACCCCGTCGCTTTGGATGCCAGCGCACTCGAGCGCGATAGGCGTGCATTCACTTCAATCACCCGGTAATCGCCATTCTGTGGATTCAGCGCATACTGGATATTACACTCTCCGACTACACCCAAATGACGAATCGTTTTTAACGCCACGGCGCGCAAGCGGTGATACTCTTCATTAGTCAACGTTTGCGAAGGGGCCACCACAATGCTTTCTCCGGTGTGGATCCCCATCGGATCGAAATTTTCCATATTGCAGACGGTGATAGCATTATCTGCATAGTCCCGAACCACTTCGTACTCGACTTCTTTCCATCCAGTTAGATACTCTTCAATGAGAATCTGCGGGGCATTGCTCAGCGCTTCTTGAGCGCGCTGGCGAAGGATTTTTTCGTTCTCAATTTTACCCGATCCTAATCCGCCTAGCGAATAGCCGGTGCGCATCATCAACGGGTAGCCGATTTTCTCAGCAGCCTCTAAGGCATCTTTGAGCGTCGTGACAGCATAGCTGTAAGGCGTTTTGACATCGATCTCCTGCAACGCCCTTTTAAATAGCTGGCGGTCTTCGGTGATTTTGATCGTTTTGACCGGCGTGCCTAGTACTTTCACTCCATACCTGGCTAAAATTCCGGTTTCCTCCAGTTCCATCCCCAAATTCAAGGCTGTTTGCCCGCCAAAACCCAACAGAATGCCGTCTGGACGCTCCTGTTCAATAATTTTTGTGACAACATCCGCATTTAAAGGTTGCAGGTATACTTGATCAGCCAGCCCGCCATCGGTTTGAACAGTGGCAATGTTGGGATTGACTAAGATGGTGCGGATTCCCTCTTCTTTGAGGGCTTTGATCGCTTGCGATCCGGAGTAATCGAATTCTCCGGCTTGTCCAATTGTCAGGCCTCCTGACCCTAAGATCAGGACCTTTTCAATGGCGGATGCGTTGGGTTCGCTCTTCATAGTGTAGC
>JAGVLX010000057.1 GCA_020054065.1 Parachlamydiales bacterium
AGCCATGAGAGCAAGCCTGTGTCGCGCAGTTGGTATGCCAAGAGCAGTTTAACAAAGCCGTCCCAAAAGAAGAACACAGTCAATAAGAGCGTAAGGGTGATCACTCCAGCAACGGGATAGGTGAGCAGTAAAGCCCCGACAACTGCTGAGACTAAGCCTGATAACAACGTTAAAAAGAATGTGGGGGCGTCAGGAGCTTTGATGCAGCGAAAAAGTTGAATAATCCCGCTGACTAAAAGGATTGCTCCTAAAAGCAATTCAACGCTAAATGTATATAGTTGAGGCAAAGCGATCCCAATAATCCCTAAGATAAATAGTAAAATACCCTCGATTAAAAAAATCGTCGAGTAGTTGGTGGTCGACGTGTTACTCACGGATGTCCTCCTTTGTGATGTTTTTACGTATTAAAACGTAAAAATAGTTATAGTTAAATAAAAATATGATTTGACAGTCGATGGGTTATTTTTAAACACTATCTTAAAATAGATTTAATTTGTGATTAAAGTGTGTTTGGTAATGTATTGTTTAGTTCAACAAATAAATCATCAATATAGGAACTGTTCATGTTTGGTGCGATAAAAACGGTGGTTTCAGGTTCATGCGCTAACTATTGGAACCGGCAATATCAACAGCCGCCAGAGCCAATCAATGAGGGATTTGTCGTCGTTGAAAATGTGGAGCTCATCCGTTCCTTAGATGTCATTACCCATTTTGTCAAAAATGTCACCGATCTGACAGAAGTAAACATTCGTGAAGTGGAACAAGCTTGTGAGGTAGCAGAACGGGCTTTAAAGATCTTTGAGGGATGCTACGCTGCCGATCAAGAAAAGCTTCTGGGTGTTTATCAAGCGTTGTCCGAACATTCTAAAGACCATGTGTTTTCGGGTGACAAACGTCAGGTGTATATCAAAGTGCAGCGGGTGTTTTTGCAAACATCTTTAGTGGAAAAAGTGGTGAATGAGCTGGGAAATGTGGTCACTCAGCCGAAAAAATGCAGAACCGCCATTGCACGAACGATCGATGTGGCAAGGTTTGCGATTCATAATCATGGGCTTTTGAAGCTTGAAGAGCAAAGACATCTCTTGCGTGTCTATCAATCCTTGAATAGTCAAAATCTTGAAAATTATACCTCTCAAGAGGAGAAAGACGCGTTGATTTCCGCTAAGGAGTTATTTAAAAAATACTCGGAGGAAAAAGCCAAAAAAGAGATTGGAAAGCAAACGGCTCCCCCTGCGATGGAAAGTTCGATGTTATTCACGATCACACCGATGAAACCCGTTCCCAAAAACAATGGCTTGGCAGGCCTCTTTAATCGGGACAGTCCGCCTGAAAAACTGACTGAATTTGCTGAGCTTGATCCGATAACCAGCCCTGAAGAAAAAGATGCAATCAAAAACCAGGCGAATAGAGCTCCTGAAGCGGAAATAAAACAGAAAGCCAAAATCCTTGAGGTTTTGAAAAATATTGCGATCTATTACCTTCCTCAATGGCTTGGGGAATCAAATTCGATCATGTTTTCTATGCATCAGGCGTTTATTAGTCAATTCGACCAGCTCGTTCCGCCCTTCATCGAAGCGCATTTTTTCAACGAACCCAGTAAAATCTCTGGATTGGATAAAAATTTAATCAATGCTGTGCTGGAGCAGGTTTTAAGTTATGTCGATTACATTGAAAGAAATCCAAAAATGGATATAGAAGCCCTGAAGCAATTTCGAGAGGCACGCGAACAACAAATCAAAACCGAATTGAATAAAGTGTTTGATCTCGCACTCAAGATCGACAGTAAAAAGGTGAGTCCGCTGGTAGAATTCTTTAGACCTTACGCATCGCACATCTTACTGCAGATGATCAAGCAAAGTCTTACGCCATACAATGTCGCTTTGATCTTAGAGCGGTTTCTAGATGATAAGTTTGTAATTGACGATTTGGATCCGGGCAGTCCTCCGCTTTCCGTCTTTAGAGCCGATGATGAACAATTCGGAACCAAAGTGGGGAATGCCATCCAAAAAATTTGTAAACGTTTGTTGCTCATTGGCGATCCAGGAGGAATGATGAAAGTGATTTCATATGGATTACGTCTTATCATCGATTTGGTGAAGGGGAAAATCGGGATTGCCATTCAGCAAGCGATCAACAAACTTAAATCTTCGCGTTGCACGCTTACTCCCTTTTTGGTCGTTGAGCATTTACTTTTTCATATGGAAGAAGGGGTTGTTCAACCGGTCATGTTGTCCAAACAAAGAAAGCGTTCTGTAGGTGAGCAGAGTGATCAAAAAAAATCTTCTGAAACCGAAATCAACGACCAAAAACAATTTGAATTTGAAATGAACGCATTAAAAGAACGGGTTGGAAAAAAATTGGCCAGTTCGATGTTTCCGTTTATAAAAAATACGATTCAGAAGGAAGCGCAAGGGTTAAACATTTTGGCGCGCAAGCCGCTTGAATTGCTTCTGGAAAAGGCAGATTCGATAGAAATGTTCGTCAATACATTGGTGAACCGCGTGTGGTCCGTTTGCCAAAGTGAAGATATGTTGCAGCTTCTTTTTCTGCACATTTTAGTCGGGGTGAAGAATGGGCTTTCAGCACCGCGTGCAGTAGAATCCCAGCTCACCAGCGTTTAATATATTCCATTTTTTCACCACAGAGACATAGAGGCACAGAGATAGAACCAAACTAAGTGGTTAAATCTTCTCTGTTAACTCTAACCCTTTCTGATTAAGTTATAAGTACAACTCATCTCCGTTATCAAAAAAAATGATTGACACCTGGGAACTGTTTGACCATCGTGGAAAACAGTGGCCTGTAATTAGCCACATTCAAATTTTGACGGGAGGTTAACGATGGAAGCTTCTCAAGCTGCTCCAAGTGCACCAATTGTCAGCACGGCAATGCCCAAGAATCCACCAAGAAGAGCCACTCGATCGACTCAGTCGCAAAAGAGCCGAATATTTCATCTGGCATTGAGCACGGCCTTTAAGGATCAGCTCACCAATGTGGTGTGGATCCATCCCGACGACGCCCGCACGTTCTTTAAAAAAGGCGCCAAACGATTTATTGAAGTTGCTAATGAAGTGTTTGAGGTTGCGGTCAGCTCAAATGTGTTGCGCGGGACTGTCTTTGTTAATCATAACCAATATGAGGAATTTGCAAAGGCAATTTTTGGTCATCAAACCATCACTTTGACGACGATTAATCCAACCCTCTGCCGCCTTATTCAACGGGTCCACTTTGTCATCTCAAGGAGCTCGTTAATGTCTTCTGGCACTTCTGAAACAACTTATGCACGGCTTGAAAGTTTAAATTTAGATTTTAAAAATCATTTAAAGGACCGTTTTGTCAGCTTGAATCAACAGTTTGATGTTCCTGTCAACGATGCTTTGATTTTTCATGCCCAAGTGGTGGATTTGACTTTTGAATCAGGCGCTGATCCGAAACTAGCAAGCACGCCCTACGGAAAGCTTGATGCGCGAACGATCTTCAATTTTGCAGTGGCGGAGAATCAAGATGTTGTCATTATCCACCCGTCCTTTGAAGATGAGCAGGCAAATTATCGGTTTGCTTTGGAAATCCAGCAGTTTGATGCGAAAACTCAACCCCTCTGTCCGATCCCCTTATCAGGCCGCGATCTTGATTTTCTTGTTGCGGAAAAAATTTCGGGAAAAACTCTTTCCAGAGGATTTTCTTTTTTGGTCGAATTAGAAGGTTGGACCATTAAAGCGACGTTAGTGAGCGTTAAGTTCAAACAGGACTTTAAGGTTCCTGATTTGTCTGGAAGCAAGTACACTCCTGGCTATGTCGTCTCCTATTTTCCGATGGTGGAGTTTATCGAGAAGAAAGATCTTTTCGTTTTAGTGAAAGACACTCCAAAAGCGAGTCGGGAACTCATCTTCGAAGTTCAGTCATTTACCCCTTTTAAAGGACACTCTGAAGCAGGATTGTCACATGGATGGATTAATGTTGAAGAGGTTAGCGTTTTATTGAAAAAAATGGATGTGTCTTTTATGACCAATCAAACGGTGAGGCTTACCACTTCCAATGGCGTGGTTGAGCTATTATTGACGGAAGCTAAACCCGCTGATCTGCTTTTGCCGGAAGGGGGTGATAAACCGCATCGCCAGCGATGGCTGACGAGAGAGGATACGCTGATTTCCTTAAAGACCCCTGAAAGCGCCGAATACGCGGTGATTCAAAGTCCAAAAGCACAGCCCATTAATAAAATCACATTTTTCATGGATTCTGTCGGTGAGGCCCCTGTTCTAGTGGAGGATGAGTTAAGAACGTTGATTAAATCGCTAGCACCCAAAAAAGTCGTTCGCCATCAAGTGATTGAAGGTAAGCTACCGGACGGTCAGGTTGTCTATTTTAAAGTCCACACTATGGGCCGGATTTCCAATAAAGAGGGTGACATAGCTGATTTTATCGGCGAGCTGGCGGAAGAAACGGAATTTAATTTCACAACTGACGAGAAAGTGATCACGATCTTGAAATCTGGGCAGATCAAAAAACTTAAACAGATGATCGATCCCGTGGACCGGTTAGCGGAGGTGGGGTTGACCGGACTGCCATCTAAGTTTGAAGATGTGTTAAGAACTCTTGTGTGGTCCAGAGGGGAGCTAAGCGAGTTGTTAGAAGAGCGGAAACAGAAACAAATCAAGGGAGTGTTGTTATATGGTCCGCCCGGAACGGGTAAATCGTCAGTCGGCCGGCTATTACGTCTTGTCATGGATGATGTCAAAGTGCATGCTGTTTCAGCCACCGATATGCTAAAGAAATATATTGGAGAATCGGAGCAAGAATTCGATAAACTTTTAGCGGAAGCGCGAAGCGACTATGCAAAATTAGGAAAGAAAAGCCCCCTCCATGTCGTGATGCTAGACGAGGTGGATACGATTTTGCGCAATCGTTCGCAATCCACAAGCTTTCAGGCGGATTTAACGAACCATGTGCTTACTCGCATGCAAGGGGTTAATGATTTACCAAACGTAGTGTTTTTTGGGATGACAAATCGTATAAAGGATTTAGACCCTGCGGCTCTAAGAGATGGGCGTTTTGATGAAAAAATCGAATTTGGATCGCCGAATGATGAACAGCGTAAAAAGATAATAGACTTGTATTTAAAGCCATTACGCGAACAAAATGCTTTAGATAAAAGTGTGACGACCGAATCCCTGTTAGCTCTAACTAAAGAATTTACCGGAGCAGATATTATGGGGTTGGTGCGTAAAGCGGGTTCCTATTCTGCCTTGCGCCTAAGTGTGCTATGGTACAAAATGGGCAGGGAAGGGCAAATTAAAGAGGAAACCCGCAAGCAGCAGCTAGAGGACTTGAAAAAACACCCGCAAGGATTGATTACCATTAGTGATTTTAAGGAAGCCTACAATCAAAGAGAAAAACCTAAAGAATTAACTTATTTCATGTAAACCATGAAGGAGAAATCAAATGCCGTGCCCCTATGCGATTTTTATTGTGGCGTGTTCGTTATACTTCGCTACATTAAGCGCCCAAGATAATCATTTCGTGAATTCAAGCAGTTTGGAACGGCTTATCGAAGGAAATAAGCGGTATGCGTCTGATAAATTGGAACATCCTAACCGTGGATATGACCGACGTGAATCGTTAAGCGCGAAGCAAGAGCCTTTTGCAATTATTGTCGGGTGTTCTGATTCTCGGGTGTCGCCGGAGATCGTCTTTGATCAAGGCATCGGGGATCTCTTCGTGGTAAGGAACGCTGGAAGCGTCATAGGCCCTATTTCCATGGATAGTGTCGAGTATGCCGTGATCTATTTGCATGCCAAGGTGATTGTTGTATTAGGGCATGAAGGGTGCGGGGCTGTCACTGCGGTGATGCAAAATAATACGAAAGATATCGAAACTGTGGCCATGATGATCGAACCGGCCATTTCTGCAATACGACACACAAATAATCTTAAAGATGCGATTATTGCGAACGTCAAGAATAGCATGGCCATTCTAAATGCATCGCCCGTTTTAAGCCGTGCAGTGAAAAATGGCACGTTAGAGATCGTTGGCGGGTATTATAATTTGAATTCCGGAATTGTGGATTGGATTAGATAAAAAGACAATGGACTAAATGGACACATATGGACGATATGGACAGTATTTTGTCCATGCAGTCCATAGCGTCCATTTAGTCCATTTGGTCCCTATTCAGATTTTGGCGTATTTGCTGGAGCTAGCTGTTCCAGCTTTTCAAGTTCGTCTCCCTCAGGCAAATTAGGCGCCAACTCTTGCGAGAGATGGTTACCCAATTCGGTCGATTTCTGAGCAAACTCTTGCAAAGAAAGGGTTCCGATTTTAGCTTCTCCATCTTTGTAGCTGGAGGTAATGGTAAGGTCCCGGCTATCGCTCTTAGGCTCGTTCGAGATATCTCTTAAATAGGTGATGATCCGCTCGATGTTGTTTTCCGAAATTTGATTGAAACTGTTAGGCCCTTGCATATCATTCAAAAAAACAATCACGCGGTTGTAGTAGCCGGCTATGTCTTTCACCAGCGCTGCATATTTGATAAGATTGAGGTGGAATTCACCTGTATAATTGCTTGCTCCTTGGCTGAATAAATCCCCATTTAATTTGGCGCTATAGAGGTCGCTTAAAAATTCAAGTCGTTTGAGGGTGACATTTGTTCTAAAAGATCCCTTGTTGAAGTCCAACACCCCTTCTTTGTTCAACTCCATTTTTCCTAAACGGTCAAATTGCGGGATCAATGCCTTCACGTCATCCGTGTGATTGACGAGCGCGTCGACAAACTTTTTTTGTTCTTCCGTCTCAGCTTGGATTTGCGAGGCGTTTTGCTTAAGGGCATCGACTGCAGCACTTAAAGCTTCCTGTAAAACAGGTGTGTATTTGTAGTCACTGACAAAGTAGGTTTCGATTTTTACATTCTTTTGATCGTCTTCATTGGCGCGAATGTAACCCGACGCGCTTGATTTGCCGAAGCTGTTGTCGTTATCAAATTTTTTAAGATGAATGCCTACTTGGGGAATACGGTTGGCTAGAGCAAACAATCCGGGATTATCCATGAATTCTCGAAGGATCGCTCCGTTAGGCAAATCGATGACGAGCTCAAAGTCGTAATTGGTTTTGCCGCTTTTGGCCATGAGGGTCTCATGCAGGATATTGGGGATCTCCTCGAACGCAATTTCTCCTTCTTTAATCCTGGGTATTGTAAACTTGCCATATTGCAAGTCTTTGATATTGATCGATGCGAATAGCTTTTGATGTTCGTCGGACTCTTCTTTGCGATCAAGCTTCAGCGCTCCGTGACCAATAGATAACAAGAGTTGGTTATCGTCGGCATTTAAGACCCGGATATTGTCTACTTTAATGTAGCGATTTTCAAATTTTTGTTCTCTCCACAAACGGTCAAAATCGACTGTTCCTTTAGCTAATTGATTTAAGAACTCATAGCTCAGGAGTTTGCTGGTTTCTAGGTCGAAATCGAGGTTGCCTTCTACTAATACATTAAACCCTCTTCCTTCTTTATCATCAGGAACGATGAGGTGGGTTTTGCCTTTGATTTCCGACGATTTTAGATTGCCTGCTAGGTCATAGACATAGTTCATGGACCCATCAATATTCAATTCCGCTGGTTTAGCTGATTCATTTTCGGGATTTAGGAATTTGAATTGGGGGTTTTTGACGACGATTTTTACATCGGTGGGAAATCCGCTTTTTTCGATTTTATCATACTGGAAACGGAATCCATGAGACCGGTCGCTGGCAAGCGATTCGATATCGGAACGGACTTTCTTTTCCACTTCATCGGATTTAAAATACCAGTAGCCTGAATATCCCAATCCTAAAACCACGAGAAGAGGAAGGATAATCTTTGTGAACTTGTTCATAATCTTTACCTTAGATTGAAGATTGATGGTTATCTCTTTTTGTAAATGTTCTTTTGGGTTAAATTCAAGCAAAATCACTGAAAAGCAACCGTATGGATGAGACGACCTTCAAGATTGTAAGTGACTACTACAGCGAGATGCAAAGGGGATTCCGGAATGGAAAACTCGATTTTAAACGGATGCATTTATCAGACGACATCGCGGTAATTGGACCTAATGAGAGATTTGAAGGTATTGAAACTGTGTCAGTTATGCTGCAAGAGCAGCTTTTGCCCATCACCGAGCGTTTTGACTTCCTCCATCAGTTTTTTGATACGAACCAAGCCTGTACGCTGCTGAATTGTGTGACCAAGACCCCTGCAGGGACCGTTCCGGTTGCCGAGTGGATCATCATTCGTAGTGGAAAAATCACCGAAATCCGCCTTTTCTATGACACAACCCAGTGGGCCAAAGTGAATCTACCCCCAGAAAATCAAGAAGAATAACCAGGATAAATACGACAAATTGTCCTGTTTGTCCTGGTCCTGTTAACGACTGCTAATGCTAGTGACTTGCGGGGTTTGTGCGGTCTCCTGATTGACAGGCGGATAGAGGGAATCTAGATAATGGCGGATCTCCCGTTCTTTTTTGCTATCTTTCCAGTTTAGTTCGCGCGCAAAGATCTGCGCGACAGTCCTCACACACGGAATCCCGCGGCACTCCGAATACGCAATCGAAGTGCGGCGGTAATACCAATCGCTGAGTGTTTGCGCTTTTTCCACCCGAATGGCATGAATGACATCCGCCTCCGTATGAGCATGCAGCAAGCAAATGGGCTGCGCCCGTTTGACTTGAGTTTTGGATGCATCACAAAGGGGAGTATAGCTGGTCGATGAAGCAGGAAACTTCCATTTAAATTGATGGATCATCTGATCGACGACCTCTTCTGCAATCTGTCGATGCGTCGTAAATTTTCCACCTAAAATGGTCACTACATGATTCCTAGAGATCTCAATCACATGCTCGCGGCTGATGAGCGAAACGTTATTGACTGCCCGATTTTTGACCAGCGGACGCAGGCCAATAAAAGCAGAAATGATATCGCTGCGCTCTAGTTGCTTTGTGGGGAAGTAGGCATTAAATGCTTCCAGCAAGTAATCCTCCTCAGGTTGGGTGATCGTTAACGCATCTGGATTGCCAGAGTGCGGCAGATCGGTCGTTCCTAATAAGGAGAGCCCATTCCATGGAATAAGAAAAAATAGGCGCCTATCTTGCGGGGCTTCCAAAATCAGGGCATAGGAGGGGTGAACCTGAGGGATGACAAGATGGACTCCACGCGACGGATAGACGCGCAGCCGGGTCGGGCTTTTTTCAAGAAATTGATTCGACCAGGCTCCGGTGGCATTCACTACGCTGCGCGCTTTGATATGATGGGGTGGGGTCCCTTCAATCGTGACTTCAGATAAGTCGTTATGATAGGTGATTTCAGTGACTTTTGAGTAGTTATGGATAACCGCTCCCGACCGCTCAGCCGACAGCAGTGTTTCGATGACAAGCCGGTTATCATCCATTTCCGCATCCCAATAAAGGCAGCCGCCAACGAGGTCAAAGCGGTTAATGTCGGGGAACAGTTTGATCACCTCTTCCGCTTCAAGATTTTCATGCGTCGGTGCGTCCTTTTGATTCAGCAGATCGTAGATGGAGAGCCCGATTTTAACCATCCATAATGCAGGTCGTTGTCCTGTATAGCGGGGGAAAATGAAGGGAAGGCGTCGTACAAGTCCAGGAGCATTTTGCAGCAGTAGCGAACGTTCACGCAAGGCGGACCGGACCAATCCAAATTCCAGGTTTTGAAGATAGCGGACCCCTCCATGGGCAAGCTTGGAGGTTTTGGTGCTCGCTCCATTGCCGAAATCTTCTTTTTCCAGCAAAATCACCTTTAAGCCACGCAAAGAGGCGTCGCGGGCAATCGCCGCCCCGTTGATGCCTCCTCCGATGATCGCAATGTCGTACACAGGATTATTCATCTATTGTGATATCTCTTGCCTGAATAACGGTTCCCATATACAATAAAACAAAATATGAATAGCTTATCAACTTTAATTTCTATTTTTTCCTCTCGTTCATCCTCAGCACCTCGGTGCTGATTCCTCAATTATTTTCTATACACTTACTGAATCGTACAAAAACCAGATAGGTTTTTGAGGCTATTTAACTGACAAAATCGGGCTTTTATGGATGGATTAAAAGATTATTTTATGTGGATGAACGAACTATTTACCCTAGGAATCATTTTTCCGGTGATGATTGCGCTGGGATGTGTGTTGACGTGGAAACTGCGGTTTCTGCAGTTTACCCAACTAGGTTCTAGCTTCAAACTTTTAATGGCACATCGAAACACACAAGAGGGAACGATTTCCCACTTTGAGGCGATTTCTGCGGTCCTAGCCGGCAATTTGGGAACTGGCAATATTTCAGGGATTGCGGTTGCCCTGACAACCGGCGGCCCGGGTGCGCTCGTTTGGATGTGGGTGATGGCCTGTTTAGGATCGATCATTCAATATGCGAGCTGTGTGTTAGGAGCGCTGTATAGCCAAAAAAATGACTCCGGCGAAGTGGTAGGCGGTCCGATGTATTACCTCTCGCAGGGATTGAACTGGGGGTGGGGCGCGGTTTTATTTTGTGTGTTTACGATTATTGCTGCAGTGACATGCGGCAATTTTGCGCAAATCAATTCAGTGATTCTGCCCTTGAAAGAGTTGGCGATTGATCCCTTGCTCGGCAGCATTGCAATTGGCGTGTTAGTGGCGGTGGTGCTGTTGGGTGGAATGCAACGTTTTGCGCGTGTTGCCTCGGCGGTTGTTCCGTTTATGGCCTTGATCTACTTAGGAACAGCGCTTCTGATTTTGGTTCTCCAGGCGGACAAAATCGTGCCTGCCTTCAAAACCTTGCTGTTAGCTGCATTTTCGTCTGAGGCATTGGCGGGCGGTACAGCTGGATTTGCTGTCTTAAAAGCCATTTCAGTCGGATTTGGAAGAGGAATTTTTGCGACCGACGCGGGAACAGGAATGGCGCCGATTTTGCAATCGAGCGCGAAAGACACGCACCCGGCCATCAATGGACTGGTTGCCTTAGTGGCACCGTTTTTAGTGATGATTGTGTGCACGTTGACCGGATTGGTTTTGATCACGACCGGAGCGTGGCAAACGGGTGGCCTGCAAAGCACGAATATCTGTACGTATGCATTTACAAGCGGATTGGGAAGCCAAGCTGGATTTTACATTGTGATGCTATCGCTATTCCTATTTGCCTATACAACGATTTTGGCTTGGGCATGTTGCGGAGCACGGGCGGTTGAGTATCTGTGGGGCAAAAAGGCGGTCAAATGGTTTTATGGCCTCTATGTCGCACTGGTGCCAATCGGAGCCCTCATGCAGGTTGAACTGATCTGGGTGGTTGCGGATATGGCGATTGGCGCCATGATGATCACCAATTTGGTGGGTGTATGCGGACTCATCAATCGGGTGGCAGAGTCCCGCGAATTATATTTACAATTTTGTCCTGAATATGGAAGATAACGTTATCGTCTAGTTGGGAGGATGTAATGGGAAGCGATGGACAACAACCAGTAGTCATTGTTAATTTACAGGCGTATCGATCTCCGCAAGAGACAGCATCCACCTTACAAGCGGCGTTGCCGAAGAAAGGATTGACACAACTGTTTCTGGCAGCTCCTTTGCCTTATTTGGTTGAGTTGCCGCAGCTCATCAACGACAACAAAATGATTTATGGTGCCAACGCGATCCCGGATGCTTCTACCGATTCTTTCACCGCATCTGTCTCCGCTCTTTTGTTAAAAGATGCCGGCGCAACATTTGTGGTGATAGGCAAAGACGGAATCGCTCCCGCGGGACAAAAAGACAAGTTGAGATTAGCTTTAAAAGAGAAGTTGATCCCCGTGGTGATTGTGGGAGAGTCGCTAGCTGAATTTGATGACGGCAAAACGGAAGAGGTGTTGACCGAACAAGTGCAAGGGATATTTGGGGAGATGGATCCGGAGGGGTTGGATAAAATTTATTTGGTCTACGAAGGGCCCTGGTCCCACTCGGCAAGCGATCGGTTTAGTTTAAGCCAAGTTGCCGCAGCGCATCAGAAGCTGCAGAAAGTGTTAGAGAAAGTATTAAAAAAAGAGAACGCCAAAAAAATTAAGGTGCTGCAATCCATCCCCAATGATGTCAATCATGTGGGCAAAACCGATAGCAAATGGGCGCCTGATGGGTATTATCTACCCCACGGCGCAGTGTCGTTGCATTTATTAGAGCAGTTGATTTAACCAATAATTAACCACAGAGGCACAGAGAAAAACTAATAAATAAGTTACAAAATCCTTACGAGAATTTCATAAATATCCTGCTACAGTAATATGCAATTTTGTTAATCAGTGTTTTTTCTCTGTGCCTCTGTGTCTCTGTGGTTAAATATTGCTAGAATGGTTCATTCCCATTATAATTTGCCCTATGCAAATCAAAATCGCACAAAAATTACGCCCTTACTCCCACCGGCCCGGAACCAAGTGCTTATTGCCAGGCACCACGCACACTTTTGAGATTTTTCCTGCCTGCATTTCTACCCTTGGTCAAGAAATTCCTTTACCTATTGAAGCACCCATTCGGGAATTTACCGTCGAACAAAATTTGGAAAACGGCACCATCGAAGTATGGGGACAAGCCGCTAATGGCTATTTTCGCTACAAATTGGCCGCTGCAACTTCAGGGATGGGATGGAAGTTGATTCCTGAAAAAGGCGCTCTCGCACCGATTCACTCAGAATTGGAAACCCGGAAGATCGATCACACATCGATTGAAAGATTATCCCTTGGCAGTCATAAAAGTTTGGATTGGGAATTAGTGTCCCGCAGGCAGTTGCTGGTTGAAATTCTCCCCGTTTGGTTTAGATTAGGGCAGTTGACACCTGTTCCTTCTACCGCTATCCACAAGGACAGCTTATTGGACCAATGTCTAAACGGCGATCTTCAGTCATTTCTCAATCTCTTTAATGCCGGCTTTGACGGAATTTTGAATCCGCTGGAAAGCGACCATCGTCATTTGGGTTTTCAACTTCCGCCGGTCAAGAATCAGTCGCCCTTATGCTTGCTAAGCGAAGGGTGGAAATGCATTCGCTCCCTTTTCATTGCCGAGCAAAAACAACACGTTCAGGTGCTGCCGCACTTGCCGCCTGAATTTCATTGCGGACGGCTTTTGAATGTTCAATTGCCGATTGGAAGCATGGACCTTGAATGGAGTAAAAAACGGATCCGCCGCGTGGTGATCCGAAGCGCTAAAGATGCCGCCCTTTCCCTTGGATTTCAGAAAGGGTTAAAACACTATCGTTTGAGAAAAAACCGGCAAGATAAGGGGAGTCAACAATCGGTCGATCAACCGCTTGAACTTCAAAAGAATAAGGAGTACTATCTAGACAATTTTACGGCATGAGAACATGAGCGTGGCAATGTCATTCGATCCGCAGTTTTATACCAACCTGATTCGCCTGATCCAATCGGAACACTACGATCCCCATCTTGTTTTGGGCCTACATCCTTATTTCGAACAAGGGCAAGTGATCCGTTTATGGCGTCCCGATGCAGCCGAAGTGCATCTTGAAGTGTTTGGATCCATCGTCCAAGCCAATAAAATCCACGATGCAGGATTGTTCGAATACCCTGTCCCCAATGAAACCACCATGTACGACTATCGGATCTATCACACCGATGGGCGTCTTGTTCACGACCCTTACACCTTTTTGCCCACTATCGGCGAATTGGATCACTATCTATTCGCTCAAGGGGTTCACTATCAAATTTACAAGGTACTAGGTGCCCACCCCATGAACCATCAGGGGGTCGAGGGAACAAGCTTTGCTGTCTGGGCGCCTTCCGCTAAACGGGTGTCTTTGGTTGCCGACTTCAATCATTGGGATGGCCGCATCAATCCCATGCGCTGCCTGGGGCATTCCGGAATCTGGGAATTGTTTGTTCCAGGCGTTAAACCCGGCGAAAAATATAAGTTTGAGATTAAGACTCATACAGGGGAGATCCTCGTTAAAGCCGATCCTTACGCGTTTTCCAGCGAGATGCGCCCGAGCACAGCTTCTGTTGTTGCCGACGTGGATCGCTTTGCATGGAGCGATCAAAATTGGATCGAACAGCGCACAAAAAATAAAGGGCAGTCAACTCCACTGAATATCTATGAAGTGCATTTAGGATCGTGGAAACTTGAAAATAATCAATGGATGAACTACCGCAAGATCGCGCATGAACTTGTCAACTACTGCAAGGAAATGGGCTATACCCATGTGGAGTTGCTACCCATCTCAGAACATCCTTTAGACGAATCCTGGGGCTATCAAGTGTCCGGCTATTATGCGGTCTCCAGCCGATTTGGCACGCCGGAAGATTTTCAGTACTTCGTCAACCACCTGCATACCCACCATATAGGGGTGATCTTAGATTGGGTACCCGGTCATTTTCCAACAGACGAATTTTCTTTGTCCCGTTTTGACGGAACGAGCTTGTATGAGCATATGGATCCGCGCCAAGGATTCCATCCCCATTGGAACACGCTCATATTCAATTTTGGACGGAAAGAGGTGTCCAATTTTTTGATCGGCAATGCCCTGTTCTGGATGAAGCAAATGCACGTCGACGGATTGCGCGTCGATGCAGTGGCATCCATGCTCTATTTGGATTATGGGCGCGAACATGGCGAATGGATTCCCAATAAATATGGCGGAAATGAAAATCTGGAGGCAATTGAATTTTTTAAACATTTGAATTCGATCGTACACCAACGGCTGCCGGGCGTGCTGATGATTGCAGAAGAGTCTACCGCATTTCCAGGCATCACCCACTCGGTTGACCATGGAGGACTGGGATTTGACTACAAATGGAACATGGGGTGGATGAACGACACACTGCGCTATTTTTCCAAAGACATGTTGTTCCGCCACTACCATCACAATGATCTGACGTTCGGATTGCTCTATGCGTTTACGGAACGGTTTATTTTGGTTCTGTCCCACGATGAAGTCGTGCATGGTAAGAAGCATTTAATCTCCAAAATGCCTGGAGATCTTTGGCAAAAATTTGCCAATCTGCGCTTATTGCTTACTTATATGATGTGCCAGCCAGGAAAAAAACTTGTCTTTATGGGCGGGGAGATTGGCCAGTGGGATGAATGGTATTGCAAGCACGGCGTGCAATGGCATTTGCTGCAGTTTCCCTACCATCAGGGGATTCAAACTTGTGTCAAAGATATTAATCACCTTTACTTGAGTCACCGAGCGCTCTGGGAGCGGGATTTTGACCATACAGGTTTCGAGTGGGTAGACTTCGCCGACGCTCAAAATAGCGTGATTAGCTATTTGCGCAAGAGCACCCATGAATATTTGCTTTGCGTGCACAATTTTATCCCCCAATATCACGAGAACTATTTTGTCAGGCTGCGCAATGTGCAGCAGATTCACGAGATCTTCAATAGCGATGCTGAAAAATATGGGGGCTCCGGCAAGCACAACACTCACATCACCATAGTCAGGGATGGATCGGGCTATCCCATCGGCTTAACGATGCAAATCGCTCCGCTTGCAACCATGATTTTTACGATAGAGTTTCCATGACATCTAAAGAACAACACCATTATGAACAGCTCTGCCACGAAATTTGGGAGCACAATCGCAAATATTATGTCGAACATCAGCCGACCATCAGCGACGAGCAGTTTGACCACCTCTTGAAAAAATTAGAAGCGATCGAAAAAGCCCACCCCGAATGGGTCACGCCGAGCTCTCCCACCCAGCGTGTCATGGAATCGCTCACCTCAGGGTTTAAATCGGTTCCTCATCGGGTGCCGATGCTATCGTTAGCAAATACCTATTCGAAAGAAGAAGTCGCCGATTTTATCAAGCGGGTGGAGAAATTACTCGGAAAGTCTGCTCCCGCTTTTTGCGCCGAACTAAAAATGGATGGCATTGCCGTTTCGATCACTTATGAAAAAGGGCATTTTGTGCGCGGTGTGACGCGCGGAGACGGTAAAAAGGGAGACGATATCACCAATAACCTCCGTACAATCGCAAGCTTGCCTTTACGTTTATACGGAGACCATGTGCCGGAATTTTTAGAAGCACGTGGAGAAGTGTATTTGCCTCACGCCGTCTTTGAAACACTCAACAAAGCGCGGGAAGCCACCGACGAACCGTTATGGGCAAATCCGCGCAATGCCGCCGCCGGATCGCTGAAATTATTGGATCCTTCCGAAGTAGCGAAACGGAATTTAGCCATCGCTTTTTATGGCATTGCCGATGAATCTTCCGGTAAAATCCAATCTCAGTATGAGATCCATCAATTCCTTAAAAAACTTGGCTTGCCAGTCGTTGCGGAGTACGCTCTTTGTCACTCGCTCGAGGAGATCTGGCAATTTGTGGAAAAGATCCAAAAGCTGAGGCCTAAACTGTCGTATGATATTGACGGCGTGGTGATTAAAGCCGATCAGCTGAGTGATCAAAAGAAAATGGGAGTCGCAGGCAAAAATCCGCGCTGGGCTGTCGCTTATAAATTCGCCGCCGAACAAGCTGTCACAACAATTCATGCGATCACCGTGCAGGTCGGGCGTACCGGAGTCTTAACGCCGGTTGCTGAACTGGATCCCGTTTTTCTGGCTGGCAGCACGATTGCCCGGGCCACCCTCCACAATGCTGAAGAGGTTGAACGCAAAGATATTCGGGTCGGAGATACGGTCATCATCGAAAAAGGGGGCGACGTGATCCCTAAAGTAGTTGAAGTGGTTCTGGATAAACGCCCACCCCATACCCATAGTTGGAAAATGCCATCTAAGTGCCCGAGCTGCGGTGCACACATCACTAAGGTGTCTGGAGAAGTCGCTGTTCGCTGCCCGAACACAACCGGATGTCCCGAGCAACTCTTACGGCGCCTGATCTATTTTGCCGGAAAAGAGGCGATGGATATCGACAATATGGGTGAAAAGGTTGTTGAACATCTTGTAGCAAAAGGATTTGTTGCCAAACCATCGGATATCTTTGTCCTGACAAAAGAGCAGCTCTACCAATTGGATGGGTTTAAAGATAAATCGGTTGACAACCTTTATCAAAGCATTCAAAAGGCGAAAGAGGTGACACTACCGCGCTTCATGATGGCGCTCGGGATTAAACACGTGGGAGAGGGAATTTCCGAGCTAATCGCGAACAAAGCGGGAACAATCGCGCATTTACGGTGCATGACCAAAGAGGAATTGCTTGAAATTGAAGGCATTGGAGAAAAAGTCGCGACCGCTTTCGTGGAGTACTTTGCCGATCCTGAGCATCAAGCTGAAATCGATCGCCTGCTGAAAAATGGAGTCAATCCTCAAGCAGTCGAAGTGAAGCAATACAAAGATCATCCATTTAATGGTAAGACTTTTGTGCTAACGGGTACGCTTCATAAGTATACCAGGCAGAGCGCAGCCGCATTAATCAAAGAGCGGGGAGGCAAGGTCACCGATTCGGTCAGCAAGAAGACCGATTATCTGATTGCTGGAGACGAAGCAGGATCGAAGTTGAAGAAAGCCCAGGAACTGGGCATCCCGATTTTGAACGAAGCCGATTTCGAAAAAGCGATCACTTAAGAAATTCACCACAGAGACACAGAGAAAAGAACAAAGATGACCAGGATCGCCTACGGTTGAAGGATAAGGATCCGTTAGTTGAATCCATTTAAGCTATGTGTCGCCCCGACAGGGCTCTATTCTTTTATTTTAATCTTACCCAGTCTTCCAGACTGGGCTATAAAATTGCCGCACCTGCGGTGCTCTGGAATTAAGCTTTTTCACTCGCGCTAACTCCGGAGGTCCGAAGGACCGACAATTTTAAAGCCCAGTCCGAAGTGAGCATAGCGAACGGAGGTCTGGGTAAGATCCAAAAAGATTAAGACGAGGACTGTAAGTCCGACACAAAACGAACTTAGGTTGATGCATAAGCCTCGTTTATCTTTGTTTTTATATCCTGCCTATCCTACCGCCGTAGGCGATCCTGTTTATCTTGTTTGGTTTTTATCTCGGTGTGGTGAATTTCTGTTTGTTTTTATCGGGCGCTGCAGTAAGGTTATCTATGTGAAAACGGGAGGGATCGCATGCTGACGAATCTGCATTCCTTATCAAGAAATGCATTCTTGACCTTGGCCTTTTCAGTGGCCTTTCAAAGTGAACTTGTCGCCCAAACGCGGATCGACCGCATTCAAGAAGGAGTTGTCTTTGCAAAAGCCGATATCAATCCGACACAGCTGAATAAAGTCAAAGGCACGGTCTATTTCACCCAAACAAAAGAGGGTGTGTTAATCATTGCTGAACTGACCGATCTCACTCCCGGTGAACACGGCTTTCATATCCATGAATTTGGCGACTGCAGCACTCGCGATGCTTCATCAGCCGGCAACCATTTCAACCCGACAAATCAAAAACATGGAAGTCCTGATTCCAGCAACCGGCATGTCGGCGATCTAGGCAACATCTATGCCGATGGCAGCGGATACGCTTATTATCAAAGGATGGATCGGATTATTTCTCTCAACGGACCGAATTCCATTATCGGACGATCGGTCATTGTTCACGAAAATCCAGACGATTTCACCACACAGCCCACCGGCAATGCCGGTCTTCGACAAGGGTGCGGGCGCATCGTGGAAGTGCTTGCTCAATAAAGAACCTTAGAGGAGCACACATTGCTCGGGGAGTATTTCCTTTTTGCCTGCGTGTGCCCAGATATTTGGATACTTCTCTTTCAACGCGTCTAATTCCTTTTGCTTGGCGATGAGTTGGGAATCAACTTTCGCATAAAGTTCGCGCGCATCAATTAAGCTAATCTTATCGGCATACGTTTTATGTCTTAAAAACAGGGTTTCAAGGCCATTAAAGTAGTACAAAATTTTCCCATCGGCACAACTATATTTTAATCGTTCAAGGTCTTCGATGGCACTCATGAGTCTTTGATGACTATTTTTTGTATAGGCTTCTTTTGAAGCTGCAACTTTTAAAGAGGCGACATACGAATCCACGATGGCATTCAACTCTTTTCGCAGCCTAGCTTCAGCTTGTTTCAATCCGTTGGCAACTTCCTCATCTGTTTCAGGGATCCACACACGTCTCTCACGTAAGATGATTTCCTTCGCTCTCCAACTTTCATATTCTGCTAAAGCTTTTTCGTACCGTTTTTGAAAATTCTTGAAACCCGGAATTTCGTCAATTTTTTCGACGAAGATGGCGTTGAAAAATTTGACATGTTCCTGGGCTTTCGTCAGCGATTCCGCGGCTTTTTCTCGTTTTGCAGAAAGCTCTACGATCTCTTTTTCAAGGAGAGGTTTCTTCGCATTCACAATGGTGGTAATTCGTTTGTGCTCTTGAATTCGATCGAAGAGTTGCTGATGTCCGACGCGGCCGAAAAACAGGTTGCCAATTTTTTTAAAAAATGACTCAATCCGTCTTTTTGTCGTCTGAAGTTTAGATTCCGATAGTTGTGAATCGCTAAGATTTTGGGTTAAATCGGATTTTAATTTATTGACGGCTTCTTGTTCGGATCTGCTAAGGGTTTTGAGGGGAGTTTCTTTTGTGCTATCGATTATGTTCAAAGCAAATAGGGCCAACTTGCGTTGATCTTGGGGCAATTCTTTGATTTTCTCTTTGGTCGCTCCCTCAAGATTTTTAACGATGATGTATGCTAGACTTAGGTCTAATTTCATAATATACCTATAATATTCAATAGCCTTACAGTTTTATTATATCTAAATTATAGTATTTTTTCGTTAAGGTTGTTTAGCATGTGTGTTAAAAATACATAAATAGTAAGGCTTTACAGGAATTCGAGTGCTGATTTAAGGTGAGCTCTATCTGCGCATGACAAGGCTCCATCCCCATCCACGCAAACGAGGTTCTTATCAATTGATAATTAGCATTTTGGAGGTTAGAAATGGAAAATCAATCACCTACAGGCCCAAGTGCTCCTGGCATGCTTTCTTGGGAAGAGGCGTTGCAAGCGCATACAGTTTCGATTTCCCAACCAGCCAAAAAAGGGTCGCTGAGGAGGGCCACAGAGAGTGTGCGCAAACGCATGTCAGGGATTTTCAATGCCTCCGTCGACTCGACGCGTTCACGCTCGCTAGAACCCGATTTTTTTGCTTCACCAAGGGAGGTCACTGCGGATGCACGTCCTCGTTCGCAGTCCCATCTCGCTGCGTCGGCTCCGCGAAGAATGTCGCAGGAGGAATTTGTTAAACATGCGCTGACGAAAGCCAAACCGCCTAAGACAGCCGATATCTTTACCCCCCTCTCCGACCGCAGCGAAGAGGTTTTAAAACCTGTGGGTGAATCGAGAGTTATTTTTGAACAGTTGATGGCAATCATGAACACCCCAGAAGAGGGGCAAGAAGAGAAGGCGAAGAAAAAAGAAACGGGAAGTGCATTGTGGAGGCAATATCAATCGAGCTTGGAGACTAAAAACACGATCGCGCAGCTTTTAGCAGCATCTTTTATAGAGTGTTCCAGGGAACAGACGCATGCGATGCGTGATCAAATGATCTATACACATTTATGGTTTTCCTCCACGGTTGAGCTGCTCAGCGAATTCGTGCGTCTCTATGAATCGGCGAACGAAAAAAGATTTAGAATCGTCGATTTCTGTATCCATTTAGTAGAAGAGCTGGGAATTGACCAAATACCGGTCACGGGTACATGGCATTTGATGCATATTGCAAAAACGGCACAAGCCTCTAATAATTGTGTGGAAAGAGCGGCGGGCGTTCAGTTAGAGCGGCTATTTACTAAAGAACAAGGGGAAGCGGAAAATGTTTTGAAGGTTGAACTGGTAAAAGAAGACGAGCAGGTGGAAGAAACAGCTACTATGAATTACCAGAGGCTTGCAGCTTCAATTTTGAAGGGTGGGGGTTGCAAATCGGAGGAGTTAAAACTCTTTGCCAGGGAACTGTGCAGTTATGCATCGGCATTATTTAAGAAGATTGAGCCGAGGGAATTCGCCCATAAAAACTGGACGCGCCCTCAAAATAAACAGTTAGCGCCCCATTTGATGCAGTATGTCGAAGATTTTAATCGAATAGGAGGCTTCGTCACGGGAGAAATCGTTAAGGTGGAATCTCTGTCGGCGCGGGCCAAGATGAAAGAGTTTTGGATCGATCTGATGGACGAGCTTTTTCAGATGAATGACTTGCATACCGCCGGCGCGATCTTAGCTGGACTGAATCATCATTCGTTAACCCGCTTAAACCTCACCCATCGGGAAATGAGTTCCCATGCTAAGAAGCGTTTTGAAGAGCTGGACAACCTATTTAGCATGCTTTCAAATTTTCGAAGTTTACGGGCGCATGTGGCAAGTTTAGGCGATCAGCCTTATTTACCCTTTGAGCCTATGCTTTTGAGGGATTTGCAATTTGCCGATGATGGGAATCCGGAGGTGATAGGCGGCAAATTTAATGTAGATAAATTGAATTTACTCGGAGATATCCTCCTGCGTTTGCATCGTTTGCAAAAGGAACTTCCGGACAAGCCGTTAAAGTTAACGGGATTGATTGAGGCGCTGAGTGAACCCCTGCTGCCCGATGATATTTTAGATTCGTTGTCGCTGCGCTGGGAGCCTTCGCGGCGCCCCTCCCTCACGGGCCCTGATAAATAGAAATCTGTGTCTCTGTGGTTGATTCCTCTGTCCCTAGAGCTACTCTTCGAGGGCTTTTTTGAGGTAAGGCGCTGTTGGCGACTGTTTCATTTTGGCGACCTGTTCCGGCGTTCCTTCCGCAACTAGGTACCCGCCAGCTGCCCCTGCTTCCGGACCAAGTTCAACGATGTAGTCGGCGTTTTTGATGATCTCCATATTATGTTCGATGATGATCATCGTATTCCCTTTATCGACCAACTGGTGCAGCACTTTTAATAATTTGCCGATATCATCGCTGTGCAGTCCGGTGGTAGGTTCATCCATGAGATAGAGTGTTTTTCCCGATGCCCGGCGTGCCAGTTCCCGGCTCAACTTGATCCGTTGCGCTTCTCCACCGGATAATGAAGCGATCTCTTGCCCAAGCTTAAGATATCCCAGCCCGACTGCAATCAACGTATCCAAAATTCTGACAATCCGCGGATGATTTTGAAACACTGCCCGCACTTCATCGATCGTCGAATCCAAATATTGCCCTAAGCTTTTATCGTTGTACTTCACTTCCAAACTGACGGGATTTAAACGCATGCCATGGCACTCATCGCAAAGAATTTTTACGGGTGGTAAGAAGTGCATCTCAATTTTGCGGTAGCCGAGTCCAAAGCATTTGGTACACATTCCCGCCCGATGGTTGTAACTGAAATGTTTTCCTTGCAACCCTTTGGCTTTAGCTGCCGGCAATGAAGCAAAAAACTGACGAATGGCATCGAACACTTCAACATACGTTCCTACATCTGCGCGGTTGGTGAGGCCAATCGGATTCTGATCAATTGAGATCACTTTTTCAAAGGCCTCAATCCCTTTGATCTGCGCGTTTTTCACCGTGATTTCATTCTCACGGGAAGTGATCCCTTTTTCAAGGGCTGGCAATAGGATGTCTTGGATCAGTGTCGATTTGCCCGAACCGGAAACACCTGTGACGCAGTTAATGATGCCGACGAAAAATTTTGTATCGATCTTTTTAAGGTTATGCAATGAGGCGTTCTTGATCACGATCTCGCCGCGCGTCCCTTTGCGCCGTTTTTTGGGGGTGGGGATGGTAAGCTTGCCGGTTAAATACTGTCCTGTAAGGGAGTGGGGATTCCTTTTGATTTGCGGGATTGTCCCTTCGGCGACAATTCTTCCGCCGTGGGCGCCTGAGAATGGCCCGAAGTCGAGAACATAATCGGCTGTATGCAGAGTTAAGGGGTCATGTTCGACTAATAGGAGCGTGTTGCCGAGCTCTTTTAATTGCTGCAACGCCTGGTTGAGCTTTTCGTTGTCTTTCGGATGTAGCCCGATTGTGGGTTCGTCTAAGACATAGAGAACGCCGGTCAGTCCGCTTCCAAGCTGGCGTGCCAGCCGGATTCGTTGTGCTTCGCCTCCACTCAGCGATGGAGCAGCACGGTCTAAAGCCAAATAGTCCAGTCCGACCTGGCATAAAAATTTAAGACGGTTGACTAAATGGGTTTTAACTTCGTCCAATAGCTTAGAATCTTGAACCGTAAATTTTAACGCTTGCACAAACGCTAACGTCTCGTTGACGGGTTTGGCGCATAATTGATGGATCGGTGTATTTTTGATGGTCACATGGCGGGCTAATGGATTAATCCGCGCGCCTTCACAGGAAAGGCAAAGGCTTTGATCCAACACCAGGCTGACTTGCTCGCGGATATGATAGCGTGCATTTCTGGCGGCGCGGGTCAAGGCGTTATTGATTCCGATCCAGCGGAATTTTAATCCTTTATTAAATGGTCGATTGAACTGAGTTCTCGAACTTCCCTCGACTGAACTTTTCTTATAGGGATAGAACTTTTCCTCTGCAGATCCATTCATTAATAACTGCAGTTTGGCGGTGGGAAGATCTTTCAGCGGCAAATCTTGATCGATCCGCTCTTGTTCTAGGAATGCATATAACAAATCCGCGGTGATCCCGTCGTAATAACCGACCCATAGGTAATTAATCAGGTCATAGACGGTTAAATCCATGAACTCTGGTTTACTTGTCAAATTTGCCCCATACTGATAGCCCAGTCCTAAACATTCAGGGCACATCCCTTCAGCTGTATTAAATGCAAAGGTATGAGGGGTGATTTCAGCGTACGATTTTCCGGTGCTTTCGACCGAAAACGACAGGTTAAAAAAGACATCTCCTTTTTCCCGCATGATGATCACTTGGTCGTTAGCCAATTTTGCCGCATTTTCGACTGCTTCAAGTAGCCGGTTCCGGATATCTGGGGCGACTTTCAACCGATCGATAACCAGCAGCACCTCGTTTTTACGCTTGCGGTCGAATGGGATGTTTTCCAAATTGTCTAGCTCGTAAAACTCGCCGTTTAACCGGATGCGCAAGTAACCTTGCCGCTTTAAACGGGTCATGATATCGGTGAAGGAATCGTTGCGCCGTATCTCCAAGGGCGCCATGACTTGGATTTTTTCGTTGGCGGGATAGGTCAGCACCCGTTCAACAACGAGCTCCTTGCTAATCGCTTTGATCTCTTCGCCTGTATCAGGGTCGTGCGGAATCCCAATGCGGGAGTATAGAATGCGCAAATAGTCGTAGATTTCGGTCATGGTGCCTACGGTGCTGCGCGGATTGCCTGCATGCGCTTTTTGCTCGATAGCAATTGCAGGCGATAATCCTTCCACATGGGTCACTTTTGGCTTAGGCATTTGTTTGACAAATTGCCGCGCATACGGAGAGAGCGATTCAATATAGCGGCGCTGTCCTTCGGCATAGATCGTTTCAAACGCGAGCGAGGATTTGCCGGAACCGGAAGGACCTGTGCAGACGGTGATTTGTTTGCGAGGAATGGTCACATCGACATCTTTCAAGTTATTTTGCTGTGCACCGCGCACTTTAATTTCCTGAATCTCTTTTTGCGCTTTCTTCCGTTCCTTCTTTTGTTTTAAGGCATCCTCTATCCGTTCTTTAGGGGACCAATAGAGCGCTTCGTTGACCGCATGGCCGGTGGGTGTGTCGAGTTTGGCGATTGCGGCTGGAGTTCCTGTCGCAATGATCTCTCCGCCGCCGGCGCCACCTTCTGGCCCCAGGTCGATGATCCAATCTGCAGTTTTGACGACATCCATATTATGTTCGATGACTAAGACGGTATTGCCGCGGTCGACAAGTTCATGCAGGACGTCCAGCAAGTGTTTGATATCGTGAAAATGAAGTCCTGTCGTGGGTTCATCGAGAATATAGAGAGTGTTTCCGGTGGAAGGGCGGACGAGTTCTTTAGCTAATTTGACGCGCTGCGCTTCGCCGCCGGATAGTGTGGTTGAAGATTGCCCGATTTTGATGTATTCGAGGCCGACTTGCTGTAGCGTTTCGAGTTTCCTTTTAATATGGGGAATGTTGGCAAAGAACTCCAGCGCTTCGCCCACTTCCATCTCCAGAACGTCGTGGATATTCTTTTCTTTATATAAGACCGAGAGTGTCTCCTGATCAAATCGATTGCCGTGGCACAGGGTGCAGTCGATCCAATCATCATCCATAAAATCCATGTCAATCTTGATCATCCCCATGCCATGGCACTGGGGACACGATCCTTCTTTGACATTGAAGCTGAAACGACCTGGCTTATACCCGCGTGCTTGGCTTTCAGGCAGCATGCTGTATAAATTGCGAATGTCATCAAACAATTTAATGTAGGTAGCGGGATTGGAACGCGGATTACGTCCGATCGGAGATTGGTCGATGGCGATCACTTTATCAATATGTTCGATCCCTTTGATCTGTTTGTGCGCGCCAACGGTCATGAGGGCGTTATGCAAGGCATTCGAAAGCGCAGGATATAAAATGTCGGTTACCAGGGAAGATTTGCCTGATCCGGAAACGCCTGTCACACAAATGAACTGTCCCAAAGGGAATTTGACATTGACCTGCTTTAAGTTGTGGTGCGCGGCTTGTAAAATTTCAATCGTTTCTTTGCGGGGCCTACGCGGTTTGTCACGCACGGGAATCGTTAGGCGGCCGGTGAGGTATCCTCCGGTTAACGATTTTTTGTTTTTGATGAGGTCCTTTAACGTACCGTCAACGACAATCTGGCCGCCGCGCGATCCGGGTCCGGGACCAAAGTCGATGATATGGTCGGCGGCGAGAATCGTTTCTTCGTCATGCTCCACGACGACAACAGTGTTGCCCATATCGCGCAGATGTTTCAAAGTGGAGATCAGTTTTTTGTTGTCGCGCGGGTGCAGCCCAATTGAAGGTTCGTCGAGGATATAGGTAATCCCGACTAATCCGCATCCGATTTGCGAGGCTAAGCGTACACGCTGGGCTTCTCCCCCTGATAACGTGGGTGCGGTGCGGTTCAGCGTCAAATAATGCAGGCCGACTTCTTCCAGAAAGCGCAAACGCTCCTTAATCTCTTTGAGCAATTCTCCGGCAATTATAGTTTCGGTGCGATCCAGTTTAAGCGTTTCAAAAAAATCGTGCGCTTCGGCAACGGTCAGATTTGAGATTTCACTAATCCGCTTTCCAGCTAGCCGTGCCGCGGCCGGATACGGTTTCAACCGTTCGCCGCCGCATTCAGGGCAAAGCTGATCGATCATGAGTTCTTGCATTTTACGGCGGTATCCTTCGCTTTTGGCCTCGGAAAAACGGCTTTGGGCTTCATGGAGAACGCCTTTCCATTGCACCATATCCACCCAGGTGGCTAAGGTGACCGGATGGGTAAAGCGCATGCGGATCCAACGGCTATCACCAGTGCCATGCAAAAAAACTTTTTGGGCTTCGGGACTTAATTTTTTCCACGGCGTATTGACACTAAAGTGATACAGGTTAGCCAAATTGTTGTAGATATTTCCATATCGAACAGTCTGATAAGAGCTGGCGATGCGGCAGCAATCTTCGGCAATTGAAAGTTCCGGATCAATGATTTTAGCGAGCTCGAATTCGTTGACCCGCCCCATCCCGTGGCATCGCGGACACATGCCCGAGGGGCTATTAAAAGAAAAATCGTGCGGCTCTAAGGGCTGATAGGAGATTCCTGATTTGGGCGAGTATGCATGCATGGAAAATAGGCGCTCCTCATGCGAATCATGATTGAGAACACTGCAAATTCCATTGCCGAGTTCGAGGGCATGGGTCAGAGATTCGGCAATGCGCGATTGGTTATCGGAGCTAACAGTCAGCCGATCGATCACAATATCGACATCATGGTTGACATTCCCATCTAAGGTAATCGTGTCTTCCAAACTATAGCCTTTGCCATCCACTCGAACGCGCATGTATCCTTTACGGAGCAATTCCTGAAAGTCCTCTTTAAATTCAGCTTTTTTTCCACGAGCATAGGGGGCCATGATGATGATTTTGCTTTTTTCGGGCATGGCTTGGACCGTCTTGATAATCCGCTCCTTGCTTTGCGGCATAACCGGCTCACCGCTGACCGGACAGTAGGGCGTCGCGACGCGGGCGTACAAAACCCTCAGATAATCATAGACTTCAGTTAACGTTCCGACGGTCGAACGCGGATTTCTTCCGGCGGTTTTCTGCTCAATTGAGATGGTTGGGGAAATTCCGGTGGCTGATTCAAGGTCAGGTTTGGTCAACTCGCCAATCTGCCGCCGGGCAAAAGTGGATAAGGATTCTACATAACGTCTTTGCCCTTCAACATACAGAGTATCAAAAGCTAACGATGATTTTCCCGAACCCGAAACACCCGTGAATACAATCAATTGCTGGGGGTCAAGGGTAAGGTCCACCGATTTGAGGTTATGGACCCGTACTTTTTTTAAAGTTATTTTTTGATTATCCACTTTAATTTAATATATTAAGAGTTATAGAATTCAGATTCTTTATCCAGTGTACCAAATTAGGATTAAAAATTAATACATGGATTACACACTTCCCCCAACCTCATAAGGAACATACGCGATGAAATATAGGAATTTAGTCTTTGCGACCTGTTTTGCCGGTGTCATGGTTTCGGGAACCCAGTTAGTCATCACCCAAGCAGGGCAATTAATCACGCCGGATGAATGGCAAAAAATCGCCGCCGAGGCTTTATGCGACGGCGATATTATCGTTTTTGTGGATGGAACGAAGCAATGTGGTAAAGCGCTCATGCTTCCGCCGCTGAATTATTCATTCGGTTCACTGAACTTCAAGCCGGAAGAGGTTGCAGTGGTTGCTTTCAAAGCTTCCGATGGTGTACTTAAAGGGCAATATATCACTCACGGCGGCCAGCAATATGTGGGAACAGTCAATGCAGACATTCAATTTGCTCCATTTGCGAAACCGACAGAGGGTTCCGAAACCGTCGAAACACAAGAATCGGGGTCGATTCATCCTCAAGCAATTCAATTATTAATTTTACATCGCGATAAAAACACGAAATACACGTTGTCAAAACGCTTGCATCATCTCGAGCTAGCCAATGGGGATATTCTGCCGGTCATCTTTGAAAAGGAAAATATTCTTTTGTCAAGCGGCTGGCAAGATAACAAACTGGCTCCTCAAGAGATCGTGGATATCACCGTTGATGGGGGAATCTATGGAACGATTTCAAAGAACGGCAGGCAGCAAGAGCTCCCGTTTACCTTTGTGAAGGAAAAAACGGTCGGTCTGCAGATTCCTAAAACGGGCGAGACGCTTCGGCTTCCCTGGGAACAAATTAATCGGATAAAGGCTGACAGCGGAGAGTTTTCAACCATCCTTAAGAATCTCAAACGGGAAGGCCAGCCGTTTGATTACTACGCCTTTTACGATGAAAAACGCCCCATCGTTTACGATAATTTATATGCAGCTATTGACCGGGCGATCGATTCTTATGCCGAAGAGGAGGATACAGAAGAGGCTGACGACAATGCTTTAAATCATGAGCAGCCGCTGCAAACGGAAGATGTTAACTCATCGGAGGAGATCCCTCGCACGTTTGAACTCCCTGAGACCAACGTGCCGCGGGCTCCCGATACAAAGTCGGAGGAGGATTCCTTTGACGACGAGCTGTCTTCCTCAGATCGAGCCGCGCGACTTTTGAAGAAAGTGAATGCTGTGCTTAGCAATACAACCAATTACCTGCCTGTGACAGAGGAGACGCCACAGCCATCCTCCCTGCCGATCAATAACGACGAAGATGATGAGGATGAAAGCTACATTTCTGAAGAAGAGCTTCAACATTCGCTACGAGAGTTGCTAACCAACGCAAAACCGCTTCGCGAGCCTCCTTATGAACAGCCACAAAGTGAAGAGAGTGAAAATCGTTCGGCATTAGAAAAGATCACTGCGCTAGGAGATCATTCTCGTAAGCAAACCGTTAACTCGCTTGAGTTGGCGTTTACGGAATTAACCGGTGAAGTCAAAGAGATTGCGGTTGTCGAAGCGCTGAAGCCTCGCAACACCATTGATGAGATATTAGAATTGCTCGCACAGGCAGAGAGTGTTTCTAAGAATCCCATTGAACAGTCAACCGACGACAATCTACAAACCGACGTTCTCCATTTAAAGGATAAACCGGCTGAAGAAGATGCTGAGCTCATCGAGGGGTGGGATGAATATGCTGAACCGGAAACATCTGAAGAGATGCACACTCCTTTTGATTCAGAACTTTTAGCGATCCAATTTGAGGAAGTGCAGCCGCCAGCCCCGAATGAAGAAAAGGGAACAAACACCGATTCTGATTCAGATGAGGACGAACAATTCAAATCGTTGTTGTCGGTGGCAGCTAAATGGAAAGAAACCATTGATTTGAACAATTTGACCTATTCAGGACTATCGACAAAAGGGGTTCAAAGAATTTTAAGCCGTCACGTAGGACAAGAGAAAGGAAAAGACACTGCAAGCCAAAGTGGCCACTGGAAAGAAGCGTTCGAACAATGGGCAGCTTCGCAAAACAATGACACCAAAGCGTGGAGATGGGAACAGCTTCTACAAGTCTACCTTAATCAAAGGCAAAAACAAGCTGAAGAGAGTGCATTGCGTACCATTGCTTTGCAGGAGATTAATGAAGACGATATCGAACGCAATCTTGAGCGTGAAGAGAACTTAAATCGCATCATCCACAATGAACTGCTCAATGATTTAGCAGACGCAAATGAGGTTCACTTTGCCGTTGAAGAACAAGAAGAGCCGGCAGAAAAAATTTCTGACTCCATTTTTAACATCCAAAATCAACCGGAACCTTCAGAGAGCAATGTGAATGAAGTTCGGTTTGCTGCCGAGGATGAAACGTCCCCTGAACCTGCTCCTGAAGGGTTTTATCAGGCGTTTGAGACTGATTTTGTCGTATTTAATTATGAGCAAGATCCGCATGATGCGAAGTTGTTTACAAATGAGCAAGCCCATCTAACGCCGCATGCGTCCGATCAAGAGCCCTTTACATTCCTGGCCCAAGGTGTTCACCATTCTGATATACCGGTTGCCTTTGAAGAAACTCCCAAAGAGATCGCCTTGGCAGAAGGATTCATTGCACTTCCACAGGGTGAAATTTTCAGCCAACCAAATTCTGCCGAAAAACAAACTCACTTAGCCACGATTGAATATGAAGTGCCGGATGTTGATCCTGCACCAACCGATTTGCGAATCGCTCCGCCTAAAGATGGCACGGAAAAGCAAAATCGTCTGGAAGAGGAAATTTATCCAGAAGATGAATTTGTTGACTACAAAACCTATCCGAACGAGGAATTGGCGACCATCGAGCTGGATATCCCGGATACTGATCCTACGCCGACCGATCTCTATATCGAACCCGCCGGAGAACAAGACGAAAAAACTTGGCACAATGCATTTACCCTTTATCAAGCACTGGTGCTGAATGATAACTCTACTCAAAGTAAGAGCGATGCAACCGATCCGACGCTGAATGAACAATTCCTTGCAGCCGTATCCCTGATAAAGGAAACTGCTCAAGAATCGTGGCTCAAATGGAACGAACAGGTGGCCACCATCGAACTCGATATCCCGGATACCGATCCCGCGCCGACCGATCTCTATATCGAACCTGTTAGCGAGCAAGATGAAAATATTGCGGTGCAGGAACGAACGGAAGAGGTAAATCAACCAGGCAGCCAATCTTGGAACAATGCCTTCAAGATTTATCAGACACTGGTGTTGAATGGCGAGCCTGCGCAAGACAAAACTGATTCCCCAGCGCCCAATTTAGAGACTTACGATTCTCCGAGCTGGAATCAATTTCAAAATGTGGCTGAAAATTCAACTGAACAAAAAGCTTTATTTAGCGGGGTCTCAAGCAATCAAGAACTAGCGCTTCTGCAGCATACGATCGCTTACTCTAATGAACCCTTAGCCGAATATCCTCAACCTTCACCTAAGCAATCCGAACAGGATTCTATCTGGGTTCACTCACTAGAAGCTTATCAGGCGCTTATCGTCGCTTCAAAACCCACGGCAGCCGATATAAGCGATCGTGAAGAGTCGGTTATTGCTGAGGGGATCACAATAGAACCAGAGGCAGCAGAGCCTGTAAAGAGTGAACAAGAAAATCAAAATAAAGAAGATTATGGCGAAACTGTCATCATTAAAAGTGTTTTAGACGAAAATGAACCGGCACAGCCAAACGAATCGGTCAAACCGACTGAAGATCAGTCTGAACAGATTCATCGGTTGGGCGATCCCTATGTGCCAAGATATTCTTCACCTGTCCATATGGATTCTCCCACCATTGAATCCCGCTTGAAGAATTCAAATACCGACCCTCGCAGTTCGGAAATCATTTTTGAAAAACAATTTGAGGTTGAGCTTCCGCCCGAACAGCCGGAACAACCCCCGCAACCTGCGCCTGAGGGGCAAAAGCAGAGTGATGCAGTTTATGCACAAGGGGATGACAGCGAAGAAACAGATGAGCAAATTTTATTAGAGGCGGAACAAGATCAAGAAGACCAGGTGGCGCTGGCAGATGAGCCAGGAAACGTCTCTGTTCATCCTTATAATGGCACGATTGAAGCGGAACTGAACGAACAATTTCTAGCTGCCCTCGATGTCGCAAAGGACACGGCACATGACGCTTGGTCGAAATTGAATGCAACGGCCAAAAGCCAGGATGAGCCAGATAACGTTCAATTGAATAATGATGAAATGATTGAAGAAGAGCAGGATCAAAATTCTTTACAACTGGATATGAGTCATGAGCTAAAGGAAGAGCCAGAACCTATTATCCATGAAGAATCATCAGCACCCGCCGCCCCAGAGGGTCCATCCTTGAATGAAAAGCTGGTGGCCATGATTACTCTCGCGAAAGAAAAATTAGCTGAAGCATCCAAGCAAACGCAGAATGATGACTCACCCAACAATTCAATCGATAGTGACGAACTCATCGACGAAGATGAGATTGTCATCCCTGTCTTTGAAGAGGTTGTACCAGATCAAAATCAGAAAAATGAGTTACAACTAGACATGAGTCATGAGTTGAAAGGAGAACCCGAGCCTGTTCAAACTTATCAAGAGCAGAAGATTGAGACCTCAGATACTCCAAAAGCCAACGATGAACTCATTAAGGCTTCGGAGAATCCATCTGATTTGCAACTTGATTTGGATTACGAATTAAAAGGGGAGCCGGAGCCAATTGAAGAAGCACCAAAGCAGATGGTTAACTCTGTGAAAGATGTGAGAACGCTCAAAAAAGCACGTGGAAAAACGGCGGTTGTTTACTCTGGTGTAACGTTTAAAGATTGGAAGACAGGAGTGGCGGCAAAAAGCAAGAAGTTGAATCCCTACCTGAAGAAAATCCAAGTAGGAGCCCATATTTGGTCTCAGCTACCCGATCACGAAAAAAATCGCATGATCTTTGTTCCATCGGATGAGATTGTCATTGTCAATGAAATTGTCCCAGCGCACTCAAATACGACTAAATATTTACGGGCAAAAGAACTGGGTCAAGCGGTGGCAGTAGGGGATTTTTTCATCGATCCGGAAGAGGTCACCAACGCCCAATATGCGCAATTTATTCAAGAGACACATCATCGTTATCCAAGCCATTGGGTGAATGGCGAAATTCCCCAAGGCGCGGAGGAGGAACCTGTGGTCAATATCACTTATCGCGATGCCGAAGCGTATGCAGCTTGGGCTGGAAAACGGCTGCCGACCGAAATTGAATGGGAGCGTGCTGCTGTAGCTTCTAAGCAAGATTCAAGGCTGCGTAATTTTGATGAGGAGTCAAAGTCTAATGTCGCTGAGTGGACATCTAGCTGTTATCAAAAAGATTGTCCGCCTAAAGGTCGAGTGGGAGAAGAACAACGGTCGCCATTCCGCGTGATTAGAAGGGGCGAAATCACAGAGGCAGAGCGTAAAATCCCGATCATCGAGCGTGCTCCGATGCACCAAGATGATGCCAATCCCTACACCGGTTTCCGCTGCGTCGCTGATCAATAACATGTCGTGAGCGACATTTCTATCAATCGCCCATAGCAAGGCGCTATTTTGCGCCGCTGCTATGGGTGATAAGCGTGCCGGAAGCGGCACTTCCACAATGTCGCTCCGACAAAAATAATAGGTTAATTAGTGTTAGCGTGACTTGTCATGCGTAATAAAATGTTCGTTATACAATACGCGCGACAAGTCGCGCTATTAAAAGCGGCGATAGATCGCCCGCACTCCCAAAGCCTCGCTGGCGCTAGGCTAAGACTTGATCCACTCCAAAGTCTAGGTAATGCCTTTATAATCAACTATATATCAATAATAATTAAATAAATAATCGATAATGTTATAATTAAATATATAAACATTACGGTTATTTATGATTAATTCAGATTCAAACCTTAATGATGTATATGCGCGCGCTAGAGATAAGGTTGTTGATACCTGCCGGACAGTCGAAACCAACATCCAAGGGTACTCTTCGACGTATACGTGGATGATGATGCAATACCCCAAGACGGAAGTTCCTGCTTGGGCAGAAGATCACCTAAAAGCCGCTAAAGAGTTTGAAAAGGCGATTGCCCAGTTTCACCGCGCCGGCAAGCCCATCCCTAGAGACGCCACCGAAATTCTGGCCAAGTGCCGGGAAGTCACACGCTCCTTGGCCTCTCGCGTGGATGCGATTCGTTTCCAAGAACTGGTTCAAATCGACCGCCCCACAGTGCCTGGCTCGCAAGGTTTGTTAACGGGGACTCCGGCTGCCGGGCGTATTGTGCCCTCAGGGTTTGAATGGCAGGTCAACTTAGGATTGATGATGAACGCATACCATCGCGTTCAGTCGCCTGAGTTAAAGCGCGAAATCGAGTTCTTGGTTCTCAACTATCTTGCCAAGGCGGCCCCCATTACCCTAGACCGCTTAACCGAATTGCTCGATTTTCCGCCAAAAGAGGTGGTTAAATATCGGCAGTTATTCCAACAAGGCTATTTTGTCGAACATGGATATCACCGTGAACGAAACAGCTTTGATATGCTTTTCGACTACTACATCAATAAGCAAAACGCTCAATCCACATCTACCGGTGCGTTTTTTGTCACCGATCGTGCTGATATCTCCAATCTCTATTCGATGAATTACCATCCATTGGACATTCAAAGAGGTAAAAAAGAGCTCGCTAAACAAATGAGCCAGGTGATCCTAGAGCACTTTAGATCGCATGGTGCCAGCGCTTGGGATAGTAGTGTGCAACGCGCATTCCTTTTTGATCTTACCAATGTTTTAGGAAGAGATCTCATGACCGGAGGCGAGAAGGAGAAAGAGGCTGTCTTTGATGCAAAGAAAGAGGCTGTAAAAAACGTATTGAGTGAAGCGATTCTTCTTACGATTCAGGAAATAAAAACCGCTGATCCTTCTTTATTTCAAAAGCCGCAAGATGAAGAAAAGATGGTAAAATTTATTAAGAACAACTTGCTGTGCGTTTGCAGAGGCGAATTTAAAACAATGCCATTTGTCAAAGTGATTCCTTTTTTTCCAGACCGAAGAGACAATTTTAATGAATTTGTCAATTGGGGCGGTCTTAGAATGGGAGCTCTCGAAGTGCGTCGAAAAATTTTTGATATATTGACATTACCGGAGTTGATTGAGAGAACAAATTTGCAAGTGGCGGAATACAGTGTGCCAGGATCGCAAGATGCGGTCTACTATCCCTCTCTAGAGAAGCTCAAAAATTCGCGCTTATTCACAGATTTCGCAGCTAAAATGGAGCAGCCCGACTATGTGCGAGATCATCTACCGATGGCAATTTTAGGGGGTGCAACTGCGCAACTTTTAGATGGTTTATTTAAGGAGATTCCTCCCCAGCAATGGGATGCATTGAATCAAGTTCCAGACAATCTGAGAGAAGCAGCAAGAAATGACTTTTTGGCGATGCGCTCGGTGCTGCAAGCATCGTTGTTCAGGTTAATGCAGCAATTGGCCAAGGCAAATCACCATAGTGACGATTTTACAAAATTTACAGAAGCAATTGAACTGGTTCATTGTGAAATATCCAATCTGCTTGAACTCATCCGGCCATTTAAGGCAAATGATTTCCCAGTCATTTATAAAAATGAGCTGACATCCATTCCCGAAGAATTGAAACCATTGATTACTGCTGGTTTAACCAAAACCGCGATGAATACCTTTGCAGGAATTGTTACCGCAGCACGGGAAAACAATCCGGATACCCAGATTGCTCATGGGACCGACTCATATTTTGAGACAGCGTATGTTGTCGGAAAAAATCGGAGCATTCGGGAAGCCACTGCTAATCCGTTGATTCCGCAAGTTGATCTCTATGTCGGGGAGTTCAACCATAACATTAATATCCGTGAAGGGTTCCACCATTACACCCCCGGCAACATCATCGCCGATGTTGAAAAGCTGATGGCCGAAAAACCAACCAAACATTTAACCATCGCGGTCGATTCCACCGTCGATCTATTAAATTCACCCAAGGCTAAAGAACTTTTAGAACGTTTTAAAGAAGAGATTAAAGAGGGCAAGCTCAACTTTATCTTCTTTAGAAGCGGTCAAAAATTCGACATGCTCGGCATGGATAATTATTACGGATCGCCGTTTTATATGATTAATAATGGAGGCCCGCAGTGGAAAGCTTTCCAGCGCTTAAATCAGGATGAGGTCTTTAAAACCGATCCGTTGAGCTATCAATGGTTTTGTCTGGTCAATAAGTATGCAGCTAAAAAAGTGGATGATTACCGTACGCAATATTTTAAAAATGCGCGCGCCCTGCTCGATAAAGTCCCTCCTTTCCTCAACCTGCCTGAAAGTGCTGTCAGAGTCAGCACGGTTGATCCCAAAATGGATCCAGCCTTTATCGATATCAAAATCATTGACGACGGGTTAATCTCACGCCATATCATTGAACGGATTCTCTATCAAAAGATGATGGCTGCGGGGAGAAAGGCCCATTCGCGCGGTAGCTTCGGATTTTATCATCCGAATTTTAACTTCATTGATAATGTGACACTACGCATCAATCCCGGATTAGATCCTAAGGATAATCAGATTATTCTAGAAGTCTTAGAAGAGATTGCACGAATGAAACTAGTGGTCCGTCCGCGCGACGTGACCACTTAATTCTGCGGCTTCGTGTAGAAATTCAATTAAGAGCGCGTTATCATCGGGATTGATCCCTAAGCTAATCCGAAGGGTTGTATAGGATTGGCTTTCATCGAATCCTTTCATGAATTTGACAAGATTGGGATGGTAATAACCATACCCACCACGCGAGTAAATGGTAGCGCTGTGATCTGCGAAACGCTTAAACAATCGTTCTTGCAACTCATAGGCTAACGAACTACTCAAAGAGCCATAACATTTTAGGTCGATAAAAAACGTTTCTGAATCATCTGTAACTGTGCTTACCCGAATGATCCCTTTCTGTTCTGGCTGTAACGCATGGGGTACGTTGGCCAGCACGGCTTGGGCGTTTTTAAAAATGGTTCTCTGGTAATTGTCGGAATGGGGAACATATTTGTTGAGTAGACAAAACCACTGTTTGCTTAGCGGATCGGTTTTATAAGCATCCCGGTTAAACAGAAAATCGAAAGACCGCTTGGTTTTGGCTTCGTTATTCACGATATACACCGGCGATCCATACATGTTGTCCATTCCATTCAGCCAGAATTTTTGGCCGCTTTGGAAGACAGCAACGATAAGTCGGCCTTCCTCAATTTCCCTAGAAAAATGGTTCAAGAGAGCTTCTACTTTATCAGAATTGACTGTGTCAATCGTTGTATCTAAAGCGACAGTAAGCGGATTGCCATTTACAGGACGATTTTTTAGCAACGCTTCTATCTCTGCGATTACAGGCGCACGTGTATAAACCGGATCAGGGTATAGGGAGATATTATGGTTGAATTCGCTCAGGTAAAGGTCAACACGATCGAGTTTTCCCGCTTTTTGCAATGCTTCAAAACTGCGGTTTTCTCCTAGCATCTCTTTAAATTCAAAATGAATCCCTTGGGTATAGGCTGCTTTTCCGGTCCCCACTGTGGTTTGGATGCCTGCGAAGGTATTCATTGAGGATTTGGTCAGGCCGGACGAGACATATGGTTTTAGGGGATCGGGGATGGTGCCGCTTAGCCGTTTGAGGTAAAGCTGATGGAAGTCCGCGTTTCTAAGGACGTCAAAAAGGGTCACAAGCGTCATTAACTCATAATGGATGAGTTCCATCTCATGAGCAAACTTAGCAAAGTCCGCTTGATGTTTTTCTGAGTTCCCAAGGTGGACAAAAAGGCGGTAGAGGCACGTTTGGATGAGTTCACGTTTATCTAGATCTTGATTGGCGGCGATCCATTGCTTTTGGGAGATTTCTCCTAACACGCCTTCGATAAGCTGCAAGGTTGGTGCTCCGAGCGTATGCAGGTAGCTTTTGTCACTCTCAAATGTTTTGCGTAAACGGACAAACAAGCTCCTTTGGGTCAGTTCGCGCGGCTGCCTAAAGTAAAGAATATTTTTTCCTGTCACAGCATATTGGGTCAGTGTTCCAAAGCAGTTGATAACCAGTTTTTTTAAAGGAGCCAACGTAGATAAAATTTTCCTCCCCGCCACACTTCCAAGCCGTGAGCCGGTATGGCTGAGAAAATGGCAAAACAGGCTATAAGGTCTTTCTAGGATGATCTCTTTAAAGTACGATTGTTTTTTTAAGTGTGCTTCTTCCGGACTTAGAGGGCACTCCAAGAATTGTTCAGCTAAAAAGAGAGGGATTGTTTTTAAAAAGGAGATTTTTTTGACTTTGCACTTACAAATGCAGATCATATTGAGCTTTAGCCAAACTTTGAGACGCTCACTCTTTCCTTGGGTGGCTTTTTCGATCAGTTCGTTTAAGAGAACTTCTAGTTCGTTTACTTTGCGCTCAAACCGGAGGTTTTTTTCAGGGTCATTTCCGGTGTAGATATAGGGTTCAAGCATGGCGGTGCAATCGATCAAGGGGGGAATCGGCATCGCTTCACCTAAAGATTCTGGCGCTTGGTCGAATTGGACGAGCCAGTGGGACAACTTATCTAAAGCGTCAATTTTGAATAACGCAAATTGGGTGCTTAACACATCGTCAATGTCTAGTGAGTCAAGCAAGACAAATCTTTTGCCGCAGGCGGATGCGACTGCCGCGTTGATCTCCTTTTCAAAATGTGCGTTAAAGACATCCGATTCCCTGTTATACGACAAGCCGGGATTCCAAAGGCCCAATTGAAGTTGTGAAAGCTGCCTGTTGATGATTTCGGGGCTCAGAGCAAGGTCTTGCGGAGCAATAGGGGCTGCTTTAAATAAATAATTCAACGCAAAAAAGGAGATCTGTTCCTTCAGTTTTTTATTGCTTGTGCGTTCATAGACTGCAAGGAGCAATCCAAGATTGAGATGACATTCGCTACGGCACGCTTCAATGCCCTTAGAGGTATTTGCAGGCTCTAAATGATACAAGGCAGGCTGACCTTTGACATAGGGCAATTGAGGAGTGATGTAGCGGATGAGTTCAGCAGTCCGGACGCGAGCCGCCAGTTGTGTGACATAACAGCGGCTTTGCTGAAGCGTTTCGATCGATTCTTTAGGCACTTGAGCGGGCTGATGAGATTTCAACTCGTAGAGGGCTCGCTCGAGTTTGCGGGTCGCCTGAAAGTGGTTCGCTGCCCATTGGGGGATTCCGCCCCAGCACCTAGCCCACCAGAGGGAAAATTTTCCGCTGATCGAACCAAGGCGTTGACTCACATCTTGATTACTTAATCGAGCACGAGTAGTAATGTTTAAAAGATCTGTTTTTGATACATTAAAATCCATGCTGAAATAATAAATATTTTATTATTTAAAATCAATATGAAACAAATTAAATAATTTTTTAATACTTTAAATACGAATATATGCTATTTTTCATAGTTTATCACACAAGTGAGAATATACAAAATATTCAACGGAGAGACGGAGAGGCGCGGAGACGCAGAGCAAAAAATTAAGATACCAGCGTAGACGAAGATTAAAAAAAATATTTAAGTTTATACTTAAAATTTGTGGAATGTCAGATTTCTTTGCGTTCTCCGTGCCTTTCCGTCTCCTAAATAACAAACTGCTATTTCGTTGATTTTTAGGTTTATATACATATCCAAGTTTCATTGCCGCTGATGTCTTAAATTCAATTCAAACACAAA
>JAGVLX010000090.1 GCA_020054065.1 Parachlamydiales bacterium
AATGAAATTAATTGCCGATTCTTCCATGCCTTTACTGGCTGCCTTAGAAAAAATCTCGCCTAAAAGTTCAAAGACAACCTTAAGATCCTGGATCAAAGAGGGAAGGGTCTCGATCGACAAACTGCCGGTCAAGTTGGCTTCCATCGAAGTTAAGGCCGGCCAGACCGTCGAAGTACGGCGCAAACAAGAACATTTGCAAGACAACCTCCGGATCCTCTACGCCGACCGCGACTTTGTGGTGATTGACAAACCAGCCGGGATGCTTAGCGTTTCCACCCGGTTCGAAACAAAAAAAACCGCTCACGCCTATCTGAAAGAGAAATATCACAACCAAAAAGTGTATGTCGTACACCGTCTAGACCAAGATACCTCTGGGGTAATGCTGTTTGCGTTTTCGGAACAAGCGTATACGCACTTTAAAAAACTGTTTGAAGCACATGATCTTGAGCGTGAGTATATTGCAGTTGTTACCGGCCGAGTCAAAGCAAACCGCGGCCGCTGGCAAAGCTATCTCTATGAAGACAAAAACTACGTCGTCCACACCACCTTGGATAAGAAAAAGGGGGAGCTCGCCATCACCGATTATACGGTGCTGAAGCGGACCCCGAAATGGACGATCCTAAAGTTGCGTTTGGAAACGGGTAAGAAAAATCAAATCCGCGTCCACTGTTCAGATGCCGGCCATCCCGTCGCCGGCGATAATAAATATGGCTCAGATTCCCAATTTAATCCATTGTATCGGCTTGGGCTGCATGCGATGCGCTTGACGATCACCCATCCGGTTACGGAAAAGCCAATGACGTTTGAATCACCGCCGCCCGAAGAGTTTACCCGCGTATTTGCGAGAATTGATGCATAAAAACCCCTTTTTCATCGTGCTGCTGGCGGCCTTGTGCGCTGCCGGGTTATGGTTTTTTGGAAAAGCCGCCTGGGCGCTTTATGATTACAACTCCTACACATCATCCGTTCAAGCCAAAACAATCGATTGGAACATCAAGATCGTTTCAGAAGAGCAATTTATCCCCTACGCCCGCTACACCTATGTGGTGAACGGCACCGAACACACTGGCGAAGGTTCTTTGAAAAATACCGTGTACCGCAACGAGTGGGCCGCTGGAAAAGCGGTGGAAGAGCTCGCTAAAAAAGGGTGGACGATTTGGTACGATCCCGATTATCCCAACTATTCCTCTTTACAAAAAATTTTTCCGCTCAAAGAATGCATTTATGCAGGTACTGTTGCCCTACTCATCATTTACTTTTTGGGGTTAGGGTTTTACGTTGCTGGAAGACAGAAGCAAGGTCAGGGTCATGGGTAGGCCGATCATTCTTAAATGCCAATCTGCCAAAGGGGAAAATTTAGAAGCCGGCTTTGACGCCGACCGCGGCATGAATCTATTCACATTTCGCAAAAATGGCACCGAAGTGATCGATCAATCCACCCACACCGATTATTTGCAAACCGGCTGCGGGCTCGGCCCGCTGATTGGTCCCCATTATGGAAGCCGCCATCCGGAGGCGATTCCGCCCATCAAAGAAGAGAGCCTACAAGCACATGTAGAAGTGATGCGCAAGCAGGGATATGAAGATCCGTTTTTTGATGGGATTGCGCGCTATGCTCCTTGGCAAACCGAACAAACCGACACCACGCTTAAAGCCAGTTTGAACGGGAAGAACACCTTAAATAATGTCCCTTTGGCCCAATTAGAAGGACAAGCGTTTCAACTCTTGATGGATGCCTCGCTAGACGCGCATGGACTTCATATCGATTTGAGCGTCGTCAGCGATACCGATTCGGTAATGGGAATCGATTACCGGTTTGGCCTGCCCCATGGAAAAGGCACGCTGATCAGCGATGTCGCCAAAATCGGATTGCACGAAGGGAAACAAACCGAAATTTCGCATGCCTTGCGCATAGATGAAAAACACACCCTGCACCTGGATCTTAGCCAGCCGGCTTATTGGGGATTTTACCCTTATCTCAACCCACTAAAAGGAAACATCCTCCTCGAAACCGAAACATACGCATTACGCACAACCTATAGCTGTCAGTCTCAAGAAAATACCTGGATCGTACGTCGTCCCGAAAAACATCCCTATGTCTCCCTCAGCCCCTTGAGCGCCAAAAATCCCTGGCGCCCCAACCTAACCGTAAGTTCCATCCATATCGATTTAGAGATTTTATGACGCATTTAGCCAATTTGAGACCTACTTTGATCGCCTGGATCGCTGCCTGCTATTTTCTGCCGGTCTTTATCCTCAGCGGTTATAGTCTGACTGTCGAATCGTGGAGCACCGCATGGAGCATTCTTGCCCTCGGACTGCTGCTCGCAGCGGTAGGATCGGTCATCTTCTTGATCAAAACCTGGAGCTGGGAAAGCCGCATCTGGGATCAAGTGAATGTGCTCGCCAATTCCAAAGCGGAAGTGCTGTTAAAAAACCGCGAACCGGAACCTGCCGCGCCGGCCGAACCGGAGCCTCCTCCAGAAACAAAAGTGCAACACGATTTAATTGAGCAATTGGATCAAACCTTGCGGCACAATAGCGAGCTGGAAAAGCAGCTACAACAGGCCAAAGAAGAGTATCGGTTGCTTGAAACGCAATCGCAGGCGCAGGTGCAGCAAAAGCAAAAGCTTATTGAAGAGTATGTAGGAACACTAGCTAAGATGCGCCAAGAGATCGACAACCGAAATCAAGAAATCCGGACGCTGGAAAGTACGATCGCTGATTTGTCGTATGAAGTGAAGTCGCTGGTGCAGGCCGCTGAATTCAAAGATCTGCCGGAAATTGAAGAGAAAGCAGCCCCTCTGTCACCAAAGCCCACTGCGCTGTCAGAGACCCGTGTGCCCCCGCCGCCTTATCCTTCTGAACAGCTCGCTTTATTTCCTGAGCCGCCGCGTTCTCTTAAGACATCCTCGACAGGGGACGAAGCTTCGGCCCAATTGCGCCGTTGTGTGGACATTGCCCAAAAGATGACCGGATCTTCCATTTTTGGCGTCAATTCCCGGTTTGGGGACGGAGGAATGCATCCATATGCGCTGGAAGAGCGCCGCTTTTTTGATAATCTGGAGAGCGAGAACTCACGTGCCATTTTAGTGTATTCTCAAAAGGAAAACCGCTTGGTATTTGCCAACCAGCAAATCAAAGAGGTGCTCGGATTGAGCGCCGAAAAATTTGTGCAGGAATTTCCCCAAATGTTACACGAAAATGCCGAAGAGTGGCGTAGAGGGTTGCAACAGTTAGGAAATCATCCTGAAGCCAGCTTAAAGCTGTCCTTAAAAACCAAATCCGGTGCGGACAAACCCGCCCAGTGCGTCATGGGTGTTATTCCGTCCGGCATCTTCAAGAACCACATCATCGCTGTTTTGTACTAGGTGACGAAGGTGACATAGGGGACGAAGGAGACCTAAAGAATGTCACCTTCGTCTCCTATGTCCCCTTCGTCACCTTTTTATGCTTCAATAATCAATACGCTGATCATGAATGCTGTCGTACAGACGACGTCCGGTCGGAGCACGGTACCCGCAATCGCGCTGCCAGGCAGACATGCGATGCCCCCACCGTTCGCGCGAACTAAAGGTATAAAAAATATCTAACGGCATCGAAAAACCGATCCCCTTATCAAAATATTGCGACCCGTTAATCATGTCATCTGCGTTCGTCCACGTATACCAGCCGAAAATTCGTAATCCGCTGCAAAAATATTTTCCAATTTCAACCCGTGCACCCACGTCTTTGGCCAAAAATTGCCCCGCACTGACCCGGAAGTCCATTTCGATCTCAGGACAGTCATAATAGCCGTCGACAAAAAACTGCCTTCCATTAAACGGCACATAAGTCGGAACAAACCCATTCAACTTGCGGATATTCTTCGTAAACCACAGGCCGAACCCGCCGACTTCCCGTTTCCGTAGCTCAGCATATTCAAAACCGATTGCCCATGGAGACCCCACCGGATAATACAACGCTTCAAAGACTAATCCCCCATAGACAATGTCGTAGTAACCAGCAGCCACCCGCGTAAAAAATCCGCAGCCGAGGTTCAACCCTTTCTGCAAGTAAAAGCGGTCAAGGGTCACCCCTTCGCGAAAATAGTAGTTGATATAGGAGGTCCGTACATTAATCAGCTGCGACGGATTCAACCGGTCGACATCAGCCAATCCTTCGAGATGAGAATACATGTTATATCCAAACAACAAGTCGTAGTAGATATCATTGATGATGAATCCTTTCACTCCAAAGCTTAATCCCAACGCATATCTAAATTTGCCAGCGGCTGCTCCGAACGCTGTATAGGTCCGCGGCAAAATCACGTAGTCGATCGTTTCGCGTGAATCTTCAAAATAGTGCACCGTGTTGCAGGGATCTGGATGGCTCACTTCCGCCATCGGCGTGAGGAGCATCAGTTCGTAATCCCCCAGGTGCCCTGCCTGGTATTCTCGCACGAAAATCATGTTGTAACGGTATTCTTGGATCGGAAACCCGTCCCCTTCCATGACGATAATGACAAAATCGACATCTGAGGGGGTGATGCGGGAGATCAACGCATTCAATCGCGTCCGCACTTCCGACTCCTGCAGATAGGTGGGGTTGTAAATTTTCAAACGCAAAATTTTCCCGCACTCCGTATAGCTCACCCAGCCGCCCATCAACATGAATCCTTGATCGGATAGCGCATAGTTGAAATCTTGGATCGCTATCGCTTCCGGACGACGGAATCCAAACGGCTCGGTGTTGACCGGCGTACAGTAAGGCAACGGATCATCCACCTTCGGCACAAATCCTTCACAGTTCCCAAAATTGTAAAATGCGGAAATCGCAAAGGAGAACTTCCGCCCCCGCACACAGCTGGCGGTGAAGTCGAGATATTTCATGAACCGGTATTTCAGTCCGAAGTTTAAGCGCGTTTTAAACGTGCGTCCATCGGGATGCGGTTCATGCTTAGAACTATGATAATCGGTCGCGTCATACTCAGCGACCAGCGACAGTCCCTGCAATCCAGGAATGGGACAGCGGCGTAGGGGCATCCACTCGATGCCTCCAAAAAACCCATGCAGCCGCTCCCATCCAAACCCCAGCGTCGCATTAAAATCGTACTTTAGGAACACCTGTGTGGCAACCACATAACCGGCGCGAAAGGCTCGCGTTCCGAGCACATCATCAAATCCAATAGCCAGCCCCGGCAAAGCGTAGTCGCTATCTTCCGGCAAAATGCCTCCCTTCAGGTTAATTCCTTTATCGGAGAATTCGCCAAATCCGGAAGCTCCCAAAACAGGATCATCTATCCCACTAAAGATACGATAGTTACCGCTAACCTCCAAAAAATGGAGCGCCTGCATCCGCGCGTTCCAGTTGCGATAAGGAGGGACGCTCGAATAACCGATTCCCACTTCCCCCACCTGGCTCATCCGCGCCGAAGGCATGTTGATGTAGCCGCCTTGTAAAAAATTGTTGTAGGTAACCGGCATTTTGTCGCAGAGGCGCTGGTTGACGCAATCGACAACAAACAGGTCGCGCATCAGGTCGGGTTCTTGCGTAAACAACACAGGATGAACCGATAAGATAAAAATAAGCAGAAGTGTGAAGCGAAAACGAGGCATGACTTTTGGGCTGAGGGGGTTCATCTAAAGAGTACAGTCATACCAAGATAAGGAGTAGTTTTCAATGAATTGTGTTGGGGATAAACCAGATTCAACGTAGAGATGAAAGATTAACCACAGAGACACAGAGATAAATGCAAAACAAAATAATATAATAACACAGATGACCAAGATAACTAGGATATGAGAAATGATGCTATCCTAATTACCTATCCTGGTCATCCTGGTTATCTGTGTTATGGATTCTATCTCTGTCTGTGGTTAATTCTTTTCTAAAATCAGCCGAGCATGTCGCGGGCGTAGGTCTTCTGACCGGCATGGATGATCCCCATCATATCGATCTTACAAGGATCGACGAAGACAGGCAGCGCAAAATCTTCCGGAATCACTTCCAGTAAGCCCAATTCCGAAGCAAGATCATAGTTCTCCGATTGGACTGCTTTGACAAGTTCAATTGTCGGAATCGGCAACGGCATTACTTTTTCATAAGGGGATCCAATCACGAAAGGACGCTGTTCTCCATGCTGGCTGGTATTAAAGAAATATTCCCGGTCTGAATGGCTTAAATGCCCGGAAAGATAAGTTTTGCTGGCGGTATACTTATCAATCCCTAACCGGAAGAAATGGAGAAATTCACGCGCGGTATTTTCTGGAACGATGCAGAACGCTTCATCCTCAAATCCTAAATAATCGATCGTATCCACCTTACGCCCCGTTAAGACATCACCCGATATCAAGCGCTGCAACCCGGGTTGCAGCCGTCCGGCAATGAGTCCACTAATCGGAAATCCGGCGCGCGCCCGGTAAAACCCAGTATGGCCATTCACCACACCTGGTCCGCCGATCGCTACAACCCGGTCGGTGTAGTAAGTGCCCTGGGTCAGCAACACCCCAAACCCAATCACATCTTTAACGTTTAAGGTCCAGATGACATCGTTCACCTGTTGCACCGGCGCGATAAAATGGATGTGAACCGAATGGGACCCAATCGGATGAGGACCTTCGGCTGTATGCTTGACGACATCTTGTGCATCATAAAACGCGCGGCTTGATGTATTTTGCCGATAGACAAGATGCACCGGACCGTCCGTGAGCCGGCTGAGCGCGGTCAAACCGGCTTGAAACGCTTGCTCATGCCCCTGCACCTGAAGTTCCGCCGGGACAGAAAAAGGGGCTGATTCGATTGCTTTAACAAAGATGCAACGGGGTGTTTGCTCCGGGTTGGCCAACGTATTAAACGGCCGTTTACGAATATGGGCAAAGAGGCCGCCCGATTTTAAGGCAGCAATGAGTTGCTCCCGTGTGGCGCTTCTTGGGTCGAGAGTGGGGTGCTTGATGATCTCTTCGTTTTGGGCCAGCTCGATCACGATATCTAACAGGACGCGCTTCGCTCCGCGCCGAATCTCTTTGACAATGCCAGCTCCAGGCGCAACTAAATAACGCCCTTCACTCGCTTTATCTTCCACAAGCGGCTGTCCCAGTTTGACCACATCTCCCTGCTTGACTAACAGCCGGAAGCGTATGTCTTCAAAACTGTTTAGATTTAAGGCAACGGTTTGCGGAGCAATCAGATGGCCGTCAGCTACAATCGCTTCAGAATGATCTTGCGGCCTGCCGATAATCGGGATGTCTAACCCTTTTTTGATTTTGATGTGCACCATGGCAATCACTTTAACGCAAAATTTGAAAAGTGAAAAGAAAAGAAAAACATAAATTCAATACACACAGAACCTTGCCCGTGCCCGTGCCTGGTTTTTTCCTAATCTTGAATGTCTTATTATGTTTGTCCGGTTTCGATCGGGCAAGGGCAAGGGCAGGGGTATGGGCAAGATTCCGTGTGTTGATTACTGCTCTTGATTGAAAATATCGCGCTGGCGTGGTGCGCTGGGCGGAGGATCCAGCATGGTCATTCCCATGATCCGCCATTGTCCCCCTTCCTGCTTCAGGAAGTAGGTCCCATTTTTAACCTTGCTGTCTGACGAGAATGTCGCCTTTAATATCGCCACATCCTCATGGAAGACAATTCCATCCCATTGAAAATTCGCTCCATTCCAATAGTTGGCATAGCCGCGTACAAATTGAGCGTAGGTCTCCATCGGCGTGTTATCTCGGAAGGCTTTGGTCGTAAATCCGAAGTAAGCCCGTGGAATATCTTCTTGAATGATGGCGTTCAACTGCCCCAATACTGTATTCCGAATTGGCTCAAGGCTTAGCTCTGCCCTGTTGGGCTCTACCTGGGCGATCTCATTTCCCCGTGGCAGCTTATTGATAGGAACTCCCACTTGCCACACCACACTTTTCAAATCAGTCCGGTAATTTTCGCCGATATAAATCGGCTGCGCCTCATGGCTGCCAACATAGATGGGATCTTCTGGGGAGTAATTGCCGAGATAGATGGGATCTTGAGCTTGTAAGAGCGGTAAAAAAATAGTGGTAAGAAGCAGTGAAAGAAAGCGAAGCATAAGAAAAAAACTCCTTAAGTTCAAAAGGCAAAAAGGCGTACCCATCGAATGATGAGTACGCCAATGGAGAGTTTTACTAGCGAACTTTGAACGTATACACCTTCTCAACACCGGTCGAGGAAGCGGCATGCAGTTTATAGCTGCCGGCCGGCCATCCTTGGCTTGGCGGTGTGAAGATGAACGAGACAACCGAATCGCCGTCTTTTTCCAAGGTCGCTTTCACGGGCGGAATTGTCGAAGCGCTTTCGACATGTTCCAGGACCACTTCAACGACCGTTCCAGCAGTACCGTTGTCGACATACAGATTGACCGTAATCTCCTGGTTGTCGGCATCGAACGTGGTTGTGGGATCCGTGACCAGCCCTTTCAGATCAACCTTATGGCCCATGACTGCTTTGGCAAAGGCGAGCGGTTCTGTTTGTGCGGTGGATGTTGGAGCATTGGTAAACTGGATGCTAAAGATCTTCCATTTCTCTTTTTCATAAACCAGCCGATACTCCACGCTGCTTGTCTCATCGTTTTCGGTCGTCAGCGTCGCATTGACAATCGCCATGTCTTTATCGTAGTTGACCTTGTCTAGCGTAATGTCTTTGTATTTGATCAGCTGCGGATGCGTATCCACGAATTTCTTAAACACATCGCGGGTAGCGGCATCTTGGAACTCTTTGGAGGTATAGGCGTAATAAGCTTTTGACAAGTCATTGGCTTTTAATGCCTCCAATTGCGCTTTGATAACAGCCGACAGATCTTCTTTGTTGCGCGGCGCCGTTTTGATCGTGCTTGGCTCCGTTAAAATTTGGACGCCCCAAATTTTCCACTTGCCGTCTTCATTGATCAAACGGTAATCCACTTCAGAAATATTGTTATCCGCTTCTAAAGCCACGCGGACTAATTTAAGATCTCCCTCTTGGACGGCATCCACGATGGTGCTTTTCGTATGCTCCGTAAAAATCGGATAGGTTTTGATAAAATCTTCAAACTGTTCGAAGTTGGTTGCTTTTTCAAATTCATGCGAGACCAAAGGATAATAGGCTTTAGAGAAATCTTTCTCTTTCAGCGCAGCAAGCTGCTCTTGGATCACTTTGGAAACTTCTTGTTTTTCTTCGCTTGAGATAGGCGGATGGTTTGGTGTGCTGGAAATATTGATCCCCCACACTTTCCACGTATCGTTCTCTTTAATTAAACGATATTCCAGCGTGCTATCTCCTTTTGATGAGGTCAGGGTGACTTTGGCTAAGCGTAGATCCCCCTCTTCGGTGACATCGTTGATCTTAATCGATTGGAACTGGGTAAGTTCAGGGTAAGCATTGACGAACTCTTTGAATTTTTCCAATGAGGTCGCATCTTTGAACTCTTTTGACACATAGTCATTGTAAGCTTTGGGGATATCATTGGATTTTAGGATATTTAACTGCTTCTGAATGATGTTAACCAGGGTATCTTTTTCAGCAGCGGGCACAGGTTTGCCCGAATTCGAAGCGGCTAAGATTTTAAATCCATAAACTTTCCAAGCGTCATCTTGTTTGACGAGCGTAAACTCGACCGGATAGGTAACATTGCTCGATGAGACGAGTGAAGCGGTGATTTTGCCGTAATTGTTGGTGAGTTTTCCTTCCCCTAAGGTGTAGGAAGAGTAGTTCACCAGAATGGGGTTGGTTTTGACAAAATCCTTGAACGCTTCAAAGTTGGTGGCTTCTTTAAACTCTTTAGACACATAGCCATTGTAGGCTTTGCTGATATCTGAATTTTTTAACGCCTCCAGCTGCGCTTTGACCGGTCCGCTCAGTTCGGAGGTAAGATCGGTCGGCGAATCGCTATTCGCTTTTTTCACTTGCTCATCGGCTAAGGCGATTTGTTCCTGATCGAGGGTAAAGCGAAGGGCTCCCGATTCCTGCAGTTGGATGGCCTGGATCTTCCACTCGCCATTTTCTTTGACGAGCTTAAAGATGACCGGGATGGAGGTTTCGTCGTTGCCGATTAAATTCCCTTTTAAGGTTGCCTTGTCATTGTCGATCGATTGGTCGTAGAATCGAACCGTTCTGTTATCACTAAGAACAGGAAAGGTTTTAACAAACTCTCTAAAACCTTCTAGAGAGGTATCATTCTGAAATTCTTTGGATGTGAAATCCATGTAAGCTTTGGCGATATCTTTACCGCGTAGGGCGGACAGTTGGGCCTCAGCGGTTTCGGTGACGCCGCGCGTGGAAAAATAGGACGCGTAGATCGCCGCCGCGGAACCGATGATGGCAAGTCCGATTAAAAGCTTGAGCCATAGCGACGAACCCTGGCTAGAAGGGGTCGATGTCGTAGGTTTATTGCTTTGCATAAGTCATCTCTCCGGATAGTCTTTGTTTTGAAATATACTGAGACATATGTCAGAGGAACTAATAAAAATGCAATTAAAAAATTGAAAATTAGCAGGCTGGATTGCTTCGTTATATAATTTTATTCACCACTATATAATTTTATTCACCACTGAGCCAGGTGATCTCAGTGGCTTAGTTGTGTATCAATTTGATCGTACGCCACTTTCCATGCTGCGTACGCCAGATATTGAGCAGCATCGTGCTTCCGCTGTAGAAAATCCACAGACTGATTGCCACTTCAATAGACGCACCTCCTTTAACAACAAGAAGATAAGTAGGGAGTACCAGCAAAATCCAAATTCCGATCGATCCGGAAAACAGGAGGAATAAAGTATCGCCACCAGCCGTTAAAATACCCGCATACACCATTCGGATTCCCTCGATAAGGATATAAACGGCAGTCAGATACAAACAAATTTCCAAGCTGCTGTCTAGCTGATGCGCTACTAAGAGTTCCGAGTGGTTTAAAAAGAGATAGGAGATCGATTCAAACGCAATGAACAACATTCCGATCACCAGTAAGAAAAAGGTCAAATGCAGGATAATTCCCGATTTAGCCACCCGGTGGACGATGTCTAAGTTATTGGCCCCAATAAAGTTACCCGTCAATGCCGTCACCCCTTTGTTGACTCCTTCAATGAAAAAGAACAACAAAATCAAAATGCTTTGGCAAATCCCGGCAATCGTAATGTATTCAATCCCCATCATGGTCATGAGCCAATAAAAAACAGCCCATCCTAGCAACTCCATGACAGCAAAGATCGCTGCCGGCGACCCGACTTGGAAACAATTCCATAAAAGCTTGGGATTTAATCGCATGACCGCTGTGCCCAGATGCTCGCGGTTGGGTTTGTTCATAAAAATGGCAAACAACACCAAGGCTTGAAAAATTTGACTGCCGCAGGTCGCAATGGCGGCTCCGGTTACCCCTAAAGGCGGAATCCATCCTTGCACCCCGAAGATCAGCACAATATCTAGCAAACAATTAATGATATTGGCGCCAATTGCCAAGAGTGTGATGATTTTTATTTTTCCTTGGCCGATGAAAAATCCACATAACGCTCCATAGAAGGGGAAGCTCGGACCGAACAGCATCATCCAAAAAAAGTATTGTCGTTCCAAGGCGGTATGTTCGTTTAACCCATAAAAGAAGGTGCCGCCCCAAATGGCCAGCGGAAAAAAAAACAGCAACGAGGTAAATGACAACCAGATCATTTGCCAAACTGGCTGCCCGAGTTTGTGATATTGCTTCGCTCCATTGTATTGGGCGACAAACACCTCGCAGATATTAGCGAGCACAAACCAGCCAAACAAGAAGGCCCATCCGAGCGTCGAAGCATTAACGGTGGCCGCCATGGCGGCGGTGGAGTAATTCGCTAATAGCAGACGGTCGACGAAAATCATCGCCATGGTGGAGAACGAGGCGATCATTAACGGGATCGATAAAGTCGTCAGCTCCCTTAAACTGCCTTCTGGGTACTTGGTGAGCGCCATCACTTCAGCCTTTTGATGACATCCTTTAAAGCGGCGATAAACTGGTCCACTTCCGTACGTGTATTGTACAAACCGAACGAGGCGCGTGCAGTGCCTGGGAGATTAAAACGGCGCATAGCTGTCTGTGTGCAGTGGTGGCCGGTGCGGATGGCGATGCCTTGCAAATCTAGCAGTGTGCCGAGATCGAGCGGATGGACACCTTCCACTACAAAACTGATGATGCCGCCCTTTTTATCCGCAGTGCCAATGATTTTGAGCCCGTTGATGCTTTTTAATTGTTCGGTAGCCGCTTGCAACAGGGTCTGCTCGTGGGTGAAGATCGACTCCATGCCAATCGTTGTTAGATAATCAATCGCGGTCCCTAGGGCGATCGCTTCCGCAATAATAGGAGTTCCCGCTTCGAATTTTAGAGGCAATTGATTGTAGGTGGTCAAAGGGAATGTCACCGTATCCACCATGTCGCCGCCCCCTTGGTACGGGGGCATTTCATTGAGCAACTCCGCTTTACCATACAGGACGCCAATACCAGTCGGACCATAACATTTGTGGCCGGAAAACACGTAGAAATCAGCATCGAGCGCTTGGACGTCGAAAGGGCGATGGGGAGCACTCTGTGCGCCGTCGATGAACACCTTAGCGCCTACTTGATGGGCCATGCGGATGATCTCTTCAATGGGATGAACAGTTCCCATGGAGTTGGAGACGTGGGCAATGGAGACCAGTTTGGTTTTGGGATTCAGAAGTTTGGCAAAATCATCGAGTTTGATCTCGGCTTTGTCATTGACCGGGATGATGCGTAACACTGCGCCGCGATCTTCGCACATCATTTGCCAGGGGACAATATTGGAGTGATGTTCGATTTCGGAGATGAGGATTTCATCATCGGGAAAGATGAACTGTTTGCCGAACGAGTAGGCGACGAGATTGATCGATTCGGTAGTTCCGCGAGTGAAAATGATCTCTTCGGG
>JAGVLX010000019.1 GCA_020054065.1 Parachlamydiales bacterium
AAATCAATAGGTCTATGATCTATAGCATGCGCAGCATGCTTTGGGAGTGCGGGCGATCTATCGCCGCTTTGGATTAATTTCAAAAAACAATCAACATAACTTTTTTTGAGGATATTTCTTCCGCAAATGAAAGCGGCGATAGATCGCCCGCACTCCCAAAGCGCACTTCATGCGCCGCGTAGAGATAAAAAAGATGACTTCTGCAATTACCTCTCCCAATTCCCTACCAAGTGGGAATTCTATGATTAAACACGGTTCCAAATAATCCGTGAAAGGTGAATCTGATCGCGATAATGAGGCGGTATTGAGCCTCAATTTGATCTTTTTCTTGTTTTATCATCGCTTCCTTAATTTGTTGAAGGCTTGTTGGATCAACAACCTTCACATCTAATTTTCCAAACAGATTGTTATATTTAATCACGTAAAAGGTGTGGTAGAAAATAGAACCCATCCCCGTTAACCCCATTCCTAGAGAGATAAGTCTCGTTTTTAAGGAGTTGTATAAGCCAGGGTGCTTCTGCGCTTCATTATATTTTGGTAACAGCGAAAGAGCTAACATCGATGCTGAGATTTGAGATTTGGTCATATTCACCCTTGTGGAATCAATCAGAATGTCGAAGCTGTTGCTAGAACTTGAAAATTGATTGATGTACGCAGTATGCAGTAATCCGAAGATAAAAATATAACTCACGCGTCTGATGAGCAAGTGCAGCTGTAATTCGGTTTGTTGATGAGTTTTCGCACAATATTTAAAGCTTAAATAATGGGTTGTCGTTTTTAAAGTCGTCCATACGATCTTCATTGTGGTTTCAGTGATCCCTACAGGCATGGAGATTAAAAAGATCCCGCGTGCTTTCCAAATCGATTGATCAGGGCCCGCTTCAGCGTATTTCTTGCCTTGCTCGAACAATTTAGTGGTGGGGTCTGCTAAAAAAGTAATTAAGTTATTCATAAAACCATCTTGTAAAAGAATTTTAGAAAAGCATATCATTAATGATAATAAAATAAAATTAATCTTTTTAAGTGATAATTATTTTTAGAATTTTATATTTATTAAGTATTGGTTCGTTTTCAATTAATTCGAATTACGACATCTGTAACCTCGATCTCATTTATAGCAAAGAATCTGGTTACACCTATTCGTTGCCGCGGCCGATTTTAGAAAGTTTTTTATCAGGAAAAGCGTTCGATAACCCCGAACCCTATTCCGAACACGAGTTGGCTCAAATCCGCACCGATATCAACCGTCTGTATTGGTCAATGATGGACCTCCATCCCGTTCGAGAAAAGTGGGCGGTTATCTCAGCGGGTTCTCCAGGTAGCGGCAAGACGACGCAGCTAAAAATCTTATTAGAAGCAGAGAAGCCCCATCGTTACGCCTACGTGTGCCCGGACGATGTCAGCCTTAAAGACCTCACCGAGTATCGGCAGGAGATTGCGGAAGGCGATGGGTCGGTTCAGGCGCGCTTAAAGGCTTATAACAAATGGCGTCCGGCTTCCAATGCCTCAGCCCATATCCTCTTAGCCAACCTGATCCGCGAGCAGTATGCTTTTTATTTTGGCACGACCTGTTCGAGTCCCCAAACAGGCAGATTTTTTGAGTTCTTAATCAAACAAGGGTACCGCACGCGGGTGATCCACCTCTCTGCGAATGACGATGTGCGCTGGGAATCGATTGTGGAACGGGACAAAATTTTTGTCCAATCTACTGAGCAAGATATCCGGGATAAGGGAGTGTTAGTGCCGCAGCGGATATCAGACACCTTTCTCAAATATGCGGATGAAATCGAATTTTACTACCGCTATGCTGTCAAAGAAGATGCGCGACTGGCAGCTAAATGGGTGCGCAATCCCATGCCCTCACCTTATTTGGGAACCCTGTTCATCCTGGATCGGGATGCTTATGATCAGCTAAAAGCTGTGCATAATGAAGCAATTGGCCGCGTCAACCAACCCGATCTCTTCTGGGAACATGCAGTTGAGAGCCGATCCCTTCTCATTGAATAGATCCGTTCTTTCTTAGCACTATGAAGATTATTCAACACAGATTCGCTCTGCGTTGAATTTAATCATCCTAACACAAAAGATCTTAATCTTCGGTGAGGTGGCGATACTGTTGCAGTACTTCCTCAGAGGCAACATCGGTGACTGCATCTCCGATTGGACTGTCGGCATAGGTCTGTTCCCAAGGGTAAATCACATGGGTATAGAGCATTCTTAGTAAGTCACGCTGCTCACCGCCTTCGGTGCAATTTATCCTTTTGATCGCATTTTGGATAAAGGCAACGACAAAATGATGCAATGTTACCTTTTTGAAGATTGCACCTTTTATAATCATAAATTTCATGACCCAGATCGCCTGCGCAAAATCGATCGTGTGAAGCGCTTCGAGGAGGAGTCCTCGGCTGCTATGGGAATAATAACGGGTTAACACACGCCAACAGAGCGATTCATACGTTTCCTGGATATCAAAACGGGTTTGAAGCAGCTGTCTAATCATCCGGACATCGTCGAGCGGATGTTTTTTGGGCAACGCTTCGATGAATTCGATCAATACCATCGCTGCTTCTTCTCCGGTATAGTGGTAGTTGATCAGATCATACCCCTCCGCATACTGGCCTAACGCGAGATGGGAGTCGAGTAAAGCTCTTACGGCGCGCGTTCGATACAAAGAAGGGATTGCCGACACAAATCTTAGAGCTGATGCAGGTGAAGCGCGGTTGACTTGATGGATGAGATAAAGCACAAGCGACAGATGGCCTTCACGGATGAGTTGCTGGACAAGGAGCAGTGCATACTCAACGGCTCCTCTATCTACTATGGAGTCAATGAGAAGCGATGCTTTTTCCAGAATTTGATGGAACGTGCCTAAAACCTGTTGAGGTCTGACCGTAAAAGCGGATTCCGATTTGGAAGGGTGTTGTTCTCTGATCATTTGCATATATTTTCTTTGGCGGGATTCATCGTGGATCATCGAAGCCACCCCGCGGGCTAGGTCTAAGGAGCAGATAGACAAGTTTTTTAGCAAAAAGAGTTCAAAGATGCGTTCCGATGTGGTTGTCGGGACAGCGATAGCTAGCCGCTCAGCAAATGCAATTAGGCTCGGCAAAAGAGTCGGATCTTTTGCGAATTGCAGCTGTTCTAAAATTTCCTCCACAAAACCCATTAATTCTGGGCTTACGGCTGGCAATTTGCAGGCCTGTTCCAAAAAGCACAGGTAAACATCCATGTAGCACAAAGAACTCTGGTTTGAAGATGGGACATATTTCAATCGATTAAAAATTACCTGGATGGCTTCTGCTGAAAACGATTCAACCGGTTTTGTTGCAGGCGGCATATGAGCAAAATAGCTAGCAAGCAAGCGCGCAAGAAGGGAAGGGTTGCGGACTGCCAGAACTAATGACTTGGTGCAGAGTCCATGAACCAAGCATTTGTGGATCAGCGCGCGGATGACCTTTTCTTTAAAGGGCGTAGCGGATAATTGATGCAGCGCCTGTAGGACGAGTTCAGGCTTATGTTGATACCACGCATATACGTTGTGGTTAAGCAAGCGATCCGTTTCGTGCAGCTCTGATGCCCCATCTCGAATCAGCTGTAAGCCAAATCTAACTTCATGCAAATGTTCGGCGTCAAGATTCTCGATGCATTCGGGGATTAATGCGCGTGTGCGATGTTCTAACCATCTAATTAGTTGATTGCGATTTTCAGCCGATCTGACGCATTTAATTAAGTTGTTATAGATGAAAAGTGTCGGGACAGCCGCCTGACGCATGCGGTCCACAAATTTTAACAGGTCCTCTAAAGGATACGAAGAAAATATGTCGATGATTTCACCATACGCTTTTCGTTGCAAATCGGCGTTCTCTTTAAGCACATGGCATAGTAACGTATGGGCGTCATGCTGCGCTTCTTCAAATGACTCGAGACAGGTGACACGGATCAATTTTAAGTATCCTGCAACTTGTTCATTGGTGTCTCTTGAAATGAAGAGAAATTGACGGTACATTTCAGATAATTCGCGGCGAAGTGTTTCAAAGGCAGATCCATCTAATCCTGCAGCATAAAGATAGCAAAAAGCAAGTTCAAGATCTCTGTATACTAAACGTTTAGCTTCATTGACTTCCGATCCCGACGCAGTGATTAATCCGATCAAGTTTTTAACATGTTGAAAACTGCAATACAGCTGCCCTTTAGCAAGCCTGATCACGACCTCAACATTCTTTTCTGTATCAAAGATAATTTCTAACGCTCTTTTCGCTTCCGTCCACCAGTTTTTAGCCAAAAGTTCCGGGACCACCATTTCCACGGCTTCAAACTGGGTCGGCACGTGGGAGGCATCATCGATCAATTGATAGGCAGTGCGCGGCAGATGGATCCAGCAACAGAGTTTTGCCCGCATCCCCACATGGATCAGCTGGCTTAATTTATCAGGATCATTCAGGGCTTGGAATAGGACTAAAATGCCGCCTTGATGCTCTTGAATGCAGACGAGTTCATTCAAGCGATTAAGCATGTCAAGCACATGCCGTAGGTTTGCCGGACAATGATTGGAGAAGAGGCAATTTTGAACCTCTTTCATATTTTTATCTTGGCAGGCTTGACTGAGCTCTTTTAACAGCGCATCCGCCGATTCCTTGTCATCCAAATCTTGCAGATAAAAACAATCCAGTTTAGCGAGATTGCTGGCATTTCGCACACTTTCAAGAAATAACAAACGGGTTGTCGTAAAAAATGACAGCTCGCCGGCATGCAGCTTACTTTTAAGCGAATGTCCATAAGCTCCGCTCCTAATGGCTTGGTGGAGGGAGCATAACGTCTGAAAGGTGTGTGGAAATTGGTTGACGATGATTTCGGCGGACTCAGCTTGGTGGACAACTGTAAAAATGATGTCAGGGTCCGCATCGTATGCTTCTATTTCTTCCTCTTCTCGCACCTCCGAGGATTCAGGAATGGGAAATGTTTTTAAATAAATGGTGCGGATTAGGGTCGTAATCGCTTGGAACGCTTCTAATTTCGAAGCTGAAAAGACAGGATCGATCTTCCTATCCGCTTCAGGAGTTTCTGTTTCGGCTGAGTCGCTCTCTAGGTCAAGAGATGCGCGAAACGCTAACAATTTCGCTTTTAAGGTTTGAATGTTAGATTCGGCGGCGCCAGCCGACGGAGCAGCTTCTTGTTTCTGCATTTCAGCTTCAGCCAAATCGCTCACTTTTTTGATTAAGTTGTCCAAGAGTGTACGTTTATCTTTGATAAAGATAGCGCGTATATTTTTCCCGACCTGCGAGGTAAGAAAGTCGTTCAAATGTCTGATTTGCGTATGAATGGCTAAGAGCTGCAATTCCGAACTGATGGCTACTGGCGGACTTTCCATAGCGCCCCTCCTCATTAGATTAAATTTGATTATGTGTATCAGATGACTTTTCGACTACAGCGTTTCCTTAAGGGACTATCAGGTTGTTGCTTATTAATTTAGGTTTACAATCTATTCGTTTAAAATCATAATTTATCTGATTTATTACACTTTGAGGAATTCATGAAAATACACTTCGTCATTCATGCCGATTTTGAGATGCCAGGCATCATTCTGTATTGGGCGCGTGAAAATGGATTTGAAATGACCTACACCAAAACGTTTAAGGGAGAAAAACTTCCCCAAACAGAAGCGTTCGATTGGCTGATCTTGATGGGTGGACCGCAAAGTCCGTTAGAATTGGATCTTTATCCTTATTTAGCCGATGAGATCAAGCTTGTGGAACGAGCGGTTGCAGCTGATAAAGTCGTGTTAGGGTTTTGTTTAGGCGCGCAAGTGATCGGTGAGGCACACGGGGGAAAGACCGAGCGGAGTCCAAATAAAGAAGTGGGAATTTATCCGATTACCTTAACCGAAAAAGGGAAAAAAGATCCTCTATTAAATGGACTGGAGCCCACATTTCAAGTGATGCATTGGCATAACGACATGCCCGGTTTGGGAACAGATTCCGCCATCTTAGCTTATAGCGAAGGGTGTCCGCGTCAAATCGTCAAATATGCCCCTAAAATCTATGGGTTTCAGTGTCATCCGGAACCGACCCAAAACGATATCGCGGGGATGGTTGAGCATTGCGAATCGGATTTGCATCCGGGGCGCTATGTGCAAACCAAAGAGCAGCTGTTGGGTGGAGATTTTCCGGCCATTAATCGCACAATGGTGAAAATCTTGAATAACCTTAAGGACTTGAGATGATTATCGGCGTTTGCGGGATTACCGGAGCGGGTAAATCAGCTCTCGTAGACCGATTGGCGGAAACATTGTCGGGAATAGCAGTTCATTGGGATGATTTTGACCCCATCTCTGAAGCGCCTGAAGATTATGTTGAGTGGGTTCGAACGAGTAAAAATTATAACGACTGGAAATATGACGGTCTAGCAGAGGTGTTAAAGAATTTAAAAGCGGGAAATGCAGTGAAGTGTCCGGCGACGCACCGGCTCCTTCAACCTGCACAGCATATTCTATTTGATGCACCGTTGGGATATCTGCATAAAGCGACCGGTCAATATATTGACTTTCTGGTCGGCTTGGATACTCCCTTGGATATTGCGTTAGCGCGTCGGATTATACGCGATCTGAAACGGGGGTTAAGCACGCAGCAGCTCATTTCTGAATTAACTCTCTATCTTGAGCAAGCCCGCCCGTTGTTTATTATGCCGCCTGAAATGAAGCAAGGCTGCCATCTTTTATTGGACGGCAGCCTTTCAGTGGCTGAATTGGAGCACTTGGTCTTATCAGCATTAAATCAACGCGCTATTTAGAATGCACTTAATTTAGCAACAATCGTAAGAGTGAACGGCCAGTGGGAGGCGCGCACACTCAAAAACTTGCATGCAATGTTGACCAACGTTAATACAATCAACGCCGGATAGATGGTCTCCAAGATCGGCCCCAGAAACCGCGCGATGCCCGCAAACTCCAAGGTCGAAATGGCAAAACCAATTCCCAACGTGGTTAGCAAGGCAACCGAATCGCTGATCCGATCGTTTGCGACCTCTTTTTTTAAGAAATCGGCAAAGAGAGAAGCAAGGACAATCGCGGTCGTCAAGCATGCAAAAACCACCGCAATGCACAGGCACGGTGCTGCAAATGGTCCTAATGCGTTCTGGGCAATCACCCCAAGCATTTCTTGGGGAGCAACGCCACCTAACAGCGGGGAGTAGATCCATCCGAGAAGCACAAGCACAAAATAGACAGCCGACAAGATGCCTGCGCCTACAACGGCAGATTGGCAAAAAATCGTCAAGCTTGACATATGTGGAGAATCAGTTTCATCACGTTGTTTTAAGTGACCAATCACAAATTGAGAAAAGAAAAATGCGGCCAACAGGTCCATCGTTTGATACCCTTGAAAAAAGCCGTTTTTAAACGGCTCCCAGCTGCTTGCGCTGCTGGCTTCCGGCAGTGCTCCTTGGGTGAGTCCAAAGTAAGCAATCACACCAATCGAGATCAGGAGAAAAGGCGTTAAAACTGTGCCTAATAGGGAAACGATATGATTTTTATTGACCGCCAACAGATAGATGACACCGCACAATACCAGGCTTGATACAGGTAAGGAGAGGGTGGGAAACAGCTGGACCATGGCGCCGTGTGCCACCGTTAAACATCGTGCAAACACGCCAAACGGTCCCATCAGCGCCAACGCAAAGAACGAAAAGATAAAAACTCCGCGCCGTCCGAATGAGTTGAAAAATTGATAGATGTCGCCTTGATAAAGCAGCATGCCTAAGACGCCTAAAAAGGGGACCGCGACACCGGTCAGCAGAATGCCAAGGGCTGCCATTCCATAATGCCCGGCGCTCTCTTGTCCAACCGTGATCGGAAACACCAAATTCCCTGATCCAAAAAACATCGAGAAAAGGGCGAACCCGGTGCTTAACACAAGCCAATTTTTTTTCATATTGCTCCTACACAAAAAAAAAGACCGCATCTCTCGCGAGATGCGGTCTCACCTTAACCTAATCTATTCGCATAGCGAATTACATAGGCCCGCACCTCGTTTGTGGGGGTCTAATAATCAAGCCAGCAGAAATAGAAACTAAAACTGTTTTACTCATAAGTAATCTATTAAATCATATCTTAGATTAATTTTCAAGTTAATCTCTTGCCCGTGCCTGATAATGAGACAAGACCTCTAAATCCGCAACACCACCGAGCCTTCCACTTTGCCTTGCTTGATCGCTGCCAAGGCTTGATTTGCTTCTTCGAGTGAGAACACCTTTACGGAAACGTTTAACGGCACCTTTTTAACCATTTCAAAAAAATCGCGCCCATCTTGACGCGTCAGGTTTGCGACCGAGGAGATCGAACGTTCTTCCCACAACAGTCGATACGGAAACGAGGGAATATCGCTCATATGGATTCCAGCGCTCACAACTCGACCGCCTTTTTTGACGGCCTTCAAGGCTTCGACATAGAGCGCTCCGACCGGAGCAAACAGCAGCGCCGCATCTAACTGTTCGGGCGGTTGTTCATCCGAACCCCCTGCCCATGTGGCTCCTAACCGTTTGGCAAACGCTTGGGTTTGGACATCTCCCGGCCGCGTAAAGACGTAGACCCGTTTCCCTTGCGCCTTTGCAACCTGAATCAAAAGATGAGCCGACGAACCAAATCCATATAATCCGATGGTTTGGCAAGGCCCTGCAAGACGGTAGGCTCGATAGCCAATCAAGCCTGCACATAGAAGGGGAGCGGTGAGCACTGGATCTTTGTCCCCCGTCAAAGGGAGTACGAAATGCTCATCGGCCACGCAATACTCGGCGTAGCCGCCATTACGGTGGTATCCGGTAAACACGGCCTGGTCGCACAAGTTCTCCCGGTTGGAGAGACAAAACTCGCACTGTCCGCAGCAGCCTCCCAGCCAAGGAACACCCACAAATGTTCCAGCAGGGTATAGGGAGCCGTTGGTTCCAGATTTCACAACCTGTCCGACGACCTGATGGCCTAAAATCAAAGGCAGATGTGGATGGGGAAGTTCGCCATCCATAATATGCAGATCGGTACGGCACACTCCGCAGGCGAGGACTTTAATTAAGAGCTCTGCAGCTTGCGGTTCAGGAATGGGAAGTTCCTTTAAAACTAACGGTTTCCCTATTTCTTCTAACACCATTGCATGCATAACCGACTCCTTAACTTTCTTTATATCAACCGTCATGGTAAAATGGCAGCCTAAATCTAATGAACTTATAATGAATAGCTTTATGACAGAAATTCCTTTGGTTCTTCCGGCGGTGGCAGATGGAGAAGATAAGCGTTCGCCCTTCAAAAATATCATCCGCAACAACTACAAGCATCTTAAGAAATGGGCTAAGCGCACGCATACCGACAGCTTCCGCATTTATGACCGAGAGGTTCATCATTACCCGCTGGCGATCGATTTTTATGCCGGACGATTTTGCGTTCACTATTTTTCCCGCTTCAAAGATGACGAACCCTCGGATGCGTTGGTCAAAGAGGTCACGGATGTTTTAACTTCCCTCTTTCAAGCTGATCCGCAAGCCATTTATTGGCGTTCGCGCATTAAGCGGAGCAAATACCAGCAATACGAGAAAGCGGAACAACAGCAACAAGAGTTTTTTACTGTCTACGAGTATGGTCTGCAATTCAAAGTCAACTTGCTCGATTATCTGGATACCGGCTTGTTTTTAGACCATCGTGAAACGCGGAAAATGGTTGGCTCGCTTGCTAAAGGCAAGCGGGTGTTGAACTTGTTTGCCTATACGTGCGCTTTTAGCGTGCATGCAGCTGCAGGGGGAGCAATCTTCACCAAAAGCGTCGATATGTCAAATACCTATACCGCTTGGGGAAAAGAGAACTTCATTCTCAATGGACTGCCTTTGCAAAACAATGTGATTATCCGAGAAGATTGTGCGGTATTTCTCCAAGATGAAATCCGGCATAAGAATAAATATGATATCATCATCATCGATCCTCCGACGCTCTCGCGCTCAAAAAAGATGGAAAAAATGTTCGATATTCAAGAAGACTACATCACGCTGCTTGCGCGCGCCTACCGTCTCTTGGAGCAGGATGGAGTGATTTTTTTCAGTACAAATTCGCGTAAATTCCATTTTGATGAAACGCTCTTGGGCTCATTTTCAGTCGCCGAAATCTCGGACAAAACCATTCCGCAAGACTTCCATGATCCCAAAATCCACCGCTGCTGGAGAATCCAAGCGCCCGAAAATGGTGCTTCAGCCTAAATGCGCGGTTGAGTTAAGCTCTTTCTCATCAATATGGAGGTATCTTATGGAACCAGGTCCAGTACGGCCAACCGAACTTTCTCCCTTACTCGCGCGATTAGTCATTGATGAGTATAACCCGACCGCAGGAAATGCAGCGTCGCCCCCGCCTGCACCTGAACCGAAAGCTGAAGACAGCGTGCCCAGCTCGCAACAAGAAAAGCAGGTTTTTGCTGCGATGCAGGCGGAACAGCGGAGGGTGATCGTCCATAAAGAGACTGCTCCCTTAAAAGTGCTTAGAGAAATGATCTTATCTGAGGAAAATATTCGGGCGCGGGCTGAAGAGCTGCTGAATTTAGTGCATGGCTTTTATGGAACAAACGTCATTAAAATCTTTGGCCAGAAAGAAATAAAAGCTTACCAGCCCGATTTTTCGCGTCCCAAAAATAATCTTGAAAAAGTGCTCTTCTCGCGCCCATTTAATCTTGAACCTGGACCGGAGGTGATGTTCAAAGAAGCCTGTAAAGAACATCCCCATTTAAAAGCAAGTGATTTACCTGAATTTAAATCTATCTGTAAAGAATTTAAAACGAAATCCCAGCAGTTGATGCTCACAAATTTTCTATCGGAAGTTTATGGCGGATTGAATATCGAAGCCAAAGAGTATGATGAGAAATTTGCTATCATTCGTCATCAATACATGGGAGCGGTTAGGTACATTGATCCCAAAACTTGGTGGCCGAAAGAAAAAGAATTTCTTCAGCTGCTCTTTAAAACCCTGAGTAGTGAATTGAACGATCGTGCTTTAGAAGAACTGGACTTATTTGATAAGGACGTTCAAACCCATCCGAAGTTAGTCAGGGATTTCGTTGCGCTAAAGCTGCTCACGTTGCAAACGATCTGTTTGCGAACCGAAGAAGGTGTGCCTGAACTTAATTCATACCATCCAGGCGTTCATCCAACCCTTGGTGCACGAGTTTACTTAAGCTGTGCGCTTGAATATTTAGACGCGCATTTTGCCGAGTGCATTGCACCATCCGATTTTTCTTCTAATGACACGCTGGTAAGATTGTTAAAAATGTATCTATCCGCAGTATTGCCCATCTACCATTGCCAAAAATTCTTGATCGAAGATTCAAAGGGGGATGCTAAACCCATCAAATATGGAGATCTGCGTGATAAGATCGTTGCAGCGCTGATGGTACCCAAGTCTATGTATGCGCACTGTTATATGAGCATCCTGTTTCACGCGAGCTCGTTGACCGAAGAAACATTAAAAACACGCGCTGAAAACCTCAGGCTTGAATTAGATAAAGATATCGTATCGTTGAAGTCATGAAACTAAGACGCAATTCAGCTAAGCGATAGCGTGACTTGTCACGCGTAATAGAAATGTTTGTTATACAATACACGCGACAAGTCGCGCTATTGAAAGCGGTAACAAGTTACCGCACTCCAAAGCCTCGCTAACGCTCAGCCCAAAAAGCAAAAAAAAGCAACGCCTTATTGGCGTTGCGGATGGTGTCCAGAGGGCTTTTGCCCTTTGGCAGGGGTTGTAAGGGGACAGAGTCCCCTTACATATCGTAGCGGTCAGAGTCGTCGTTGCGTGGGATTTTGTCGATGAGGATTTGGATGAATTGTTCCCAGTTGCGGGCTTGGATGGAGGGGGTGATGAGGGCTGGGTCGATATTGACATTGCGGGCGAAGTCTTGGATGTATTCCGGTTTCATGTTGTTGCGTGCGGATTCTTCTTCGAGGCTATTTTTGGTGCCGTTGAAGAATTCGCCCCAGATCCAGCCGCGGTTGCGCATGGCGTGGAGGGAAGTTTTCATTTGGTCGTCGGTGAAGATTGTTTGGAGCCAGCGGAGGGGGTGGATGTGGTCGACGCGTGCGCCGGCGTCTTTGAGATCTTGGCGGTGGGCGGCGATGGAGATGAGGGAGCTCATGCCCATGGTGTTGATGATGTAGGCGATGTCATTTTTTTCGGTGGGGGTGACGAGGTGGTTGTAGTCGCGGGCGAGAGTGGCGGCTTTGGAGGCCAGTTTTTGCGGGGCGGCGGCCATGAAATCGAGGAGGAATTCGCCGTTGGAGCCGTAGTTGGATTGGAGTTCAGCGATGACAGAGGTGAACTCGGCGTTTTCGGTGATGTTGGTGATGGAGAGTTCTCCTTCGGGTGAGCGTGAGACGACATCGAATCCGTAGACAGATGTTATCCCAATGAGTGTCAGTAAGATAGATAAATATAACTTCATGATCATCCTCCTAAGCGTTTGGTGTGTAACTACCATCAAGGATTTAAGAATTGGAGGCAAGGGATATTTGTTTTTGAAAATATAGGGGTAAAGCAGTATCTTTGTCGTTCGATTTTAGGATAATAAGCATGAAACATTTGTATTTGATTTGTTGCGCGGGATTGTTGTTTTGGATATCGGCCGTGTGGGGGAATGATGATGTGGGATTATATCGTCATCAAATGTCGTTGGGACCGCAGGGGTGTCATGTAAAGCGGGTGAAGAAAGGGGGAACGCAGCAGGATGGAGAGGTGTATGGGGTCTCGTTCTCCTATGATCGTTTGAAGTACTGGGGGTGGTATTGGGGAGTGGGAGCCGATTATGCCTCAGGAGTATTGGACGGGCATTCGGGCAATCGCAAACCTTTGAAGTCCCATTTTAAGGATGGACAGGTGGATGGCCGATTTGGATACACCTTTCAGCAGGCGGAAGGGTTTCAGGTAGCGTTGACGCCGTTTATTGGGGGAGGCTATGCTGTTGAGAAGAACGATTTTGTTTCGCCCAGTCCGTTGCCGGTGCATTTTAAAACCCGTTATGCGTTTGTGGAGTGGGGAGTGTTGTCGTGGGCGCATGTGTATGGGCGTGTTGAGGCGGGACTAAATGTGAAGATGCGTCTCCCTTTGGCGCCGAAGTGCTGGGTATCGAACGATCCGAAATATGAGCCCATGACGCAGCGAATGGGGGATCGGGTGCAGTATCGCGTGGATCTTCCCATTACCTATCGTTTAGGATTTCGGGATCATGTGAATGTCGTGGTGGATCCGTTCTTTGAGTACCGCAGTTATGGCGGGCATGTCAATTATCCGTTTGATTACTTTGAGACAAAGTTCACGTTATGGGGAGTTGCATTGCAGCTGCAATACCGGATCTAATAGAACACCGTGCAGCCGCGTTGTTCAAGCTTGTCGAGCCATCTTGGGAGTGTCAGGTTTTTGTTCAACCTGAGATCTAATTTTTCTAATTGAGACAATTTTTGAATGGATTCGGGAATGGAGCTGAGTTGGTTATCTCGCAGATCCAGCGTCCGCAAACGGCTCAGGTTGCCGATGGAATCGGGGATGGACGTTAGTTGATTGGTGCGTAGGTCCAGATCGGTTAAGTTTGCGAGCTCTCCGATGGAGTCGGGGAGGGTTTGCAGCAAGTTATCCTCTAGGAGTAATTTGCGCAGCTGTTTGAGGCGGCCGATGGTGTGCGGCAGAGTCGCGAGCTTGTTATGCATGGCGTGCCATTCGCGCAGTCGCGCGAGGTTGCTAATGGAATCGCTCACGGAACTGATGGAGTTATTGTACATGCGCAGTTCCAGCAAGTGGACTAGTCCGCTGACGCCATCAGGTAGTAGCGTGAGTTGGTTGTAGGTGATATTAAGGTAAAGCAAAGAATGAAGTTGTGCCAAGCTTGATGGCAGCGTAGTGAGGCCGGTGCTGGCAACGTAGAGGTACTGGAGATTGGTTAACTGCCCGATCGATTCAGGTAAGGTGCCGAGCGGATTGTAGTTAAGATCGAGGACGCGCAAGTTTTTGAGCCGCCCGATGTGTTCTGGAAGGGACGCAAGCTGATTAACGCTGGCATTGATGCGTTCGAGTTGGGGCATTTCAAAAAACACGTTAGGGAATGTATGAAGCTCGTTTTTGTAGAGGCTTAACCATTTTAATCGATTTAATTTGGCAAAATCGGATGGGATCTCTCGGATCTTATTTTTATCGAGCCATAAAGCTTCGATCTCACGCGAATGATCGTAGAGCTGCGGGGGAATTGTGGTTAACTGCTGATTGGATAAGTTGAGGATTTGATTCATGGGGCTGGGGGATTGTACCGTTTTGCGTCTTCATTTTTTACAGCTTGCATAAACGTATCGAGCTCGGCTTTGCTGGTAAAGGCTTTGACGGTGGCGTCTGGACGGTCGATATTGGCGACCCCTTGTAGATGGTCGTATTCATGTTGAAAGACTTTGGCTGCGAACCCTTCGAGCTCTTTTTTTACCGATTCGCCATCCACGTTAAGGTAGGTGACTTCGATTTTCTCATAACGGGGAATTTTGGCGAGCTTCCAGGTTTTGTCGCTGAGGATGACTGAAAAACACCCTTCCCATCCTTCAACCATTGCGGTTCCGACCGGTGTAAAATGGGGATTGATGACCACTTCAAGATGTTTAGGGTCCCGATCGTAGCTATAGATAAAGATGGAACGGCTGATGCCGATTTGCGGAGCCGCAAGTCCAGCAGCCGGCATAAAAGGAGTCAGGGCGTCGGTCAATTGGATGGCAATTTGACGTGCTTCTGGAAGTTGTTCAAGGGTAAACGGAGTTGTCTTAGTCCGCAGGATGTGTTGTTGCGGGCTGTCTACAGTAATGATGGGCAGAGGAGGAGTGGCGGTCATCAGTAAAGCTCCGAGCAGGAATGTAATCAACATACAGGAAGTTGTATCAAAGCAGCCGTTTTAGGTAAATTCTCTTCTAGTATTCGTGTTTATTCATAGGGAAAATTAACCACAGAGACACAGAGGCACAGAGAAGAAAATAATAGTTGCAAAATCCTTTCTACAATCTAGCTTATGCAGGCGCAATTATATGAGTTTTGTTTTCTTCTCTGTGCCTCTGTGGTTAATTTATGATTACTCTTCCTGCGGAACCGGAACTTGGACTACTCGGTAGGCTGTTGTAAAGTACATCGCGATGCCGATGGACAATAAGACCGCATAAATGACAAGCGAGCTCATGCCGTTTAAAAAGAAGCTGCGGATGCATGCCGTCATTAAAATGGCGCAACTAGCTATTCCTAATAGGGGAATCCATTTGCTGATGGTTGCCTCCGGATTGTGCTTACGAGCACGCAACAGGGATGCGACGCTAAACGAATAAGCAATCACACAGCCGAGCGCTCCGATCTGCTGCAGCGGAATCAGCACACCCTGGCTCACAAACAAATAGATCATGCAGAGCGAACCCTCCACAAGCACACAAGCGGCCGGAATTAGGTTCTTATTGAACCGCGTGAAGATCCGCGAGAACCACACATGCTGATTCTGCGCCAGCACATGCAAGTTCCAGCAGTTGCTGAAGATAATCCCATACGCGGCCCCCAACGTCGATGTGGCAATCGCAATGTGTAAAATTCCTTCAAATTTATCGGTAAGGAGGGTTGATCCCATTAGCCGGTTTAAGAAAACCGGGAAAATATCGCAATGGCTTTTACACGCTACAAGCAGTTGCCCTAAAGCACCGTAAAAGACCGATTGGTAGAGGGTAGCGATCAAAATAACAACCGTGAACGAGACCACCACAGCCAGCGGAGCGTTCTTTTGGGCGTTCCGGATCTTGCCGCTCATCGAACAAGCGGCTTCAAACCCAATCACTGCATAGATCACCAAAGGCAGGCTCGTTTGCAGCCCTTCCCACTTTACCTGGGAGTAACTGAAATTCTCCGGCTGCAGCAAAAACAACCCCGCTAGAATCGCAAAGAAGATCGGGAAGATTTTGAATACGATAAACATTTTTTGAATTGCGCTGCCGGCTTTGATGTTCAATAAATTGAGCGCGCTGAAGAGACAGACCACTAAAAAGTCCAGAATAAAGGTGTGGATGTGCCCCAACACCGGAAAAATATGTTGCAGCAGGGTCACCGACACATGAATCATCAACATGCACGAGGCGATCTTTGAGGTAAAATAACTCCATCCGCTGAGGAATCCCATAAACGGATTCATCTCTTTTTGGGCAAAAGTGTAGAATCCGCCGGCCGGGTGCAGTTTCAGGAGCTGAGCGATCGATAGGATCAGCGGCAGCATCAGCACTCCGACTAGTATGTACATGAACGCTCCCAGCACCCCAGCGCGTTGGGCTAGGGTAGGGGTGTTAATGAAAATTCCAGCGCCGAGCATGATATTGATGTTGATCAAGATCGCGGTCGTGAGAGAGATTTTATGGTCTTCTGTGGGGGCCAAAGCGCTCATGCCTACCTTGCTAGGTCTTTTTTAAAATTATTTTTATACAGTTTCTGCTTATTTATATCAGAAACTTACACAAAACAATAATTATAGCAAAAAAATCAAAAAAAATCTAGCTTGTTTTTGAATATAACTGACTAATAATAAATTTTGTAGATTTTAGCCTTCCTTTGGAGGATTGTATGGAAAAGCAATTGGAAAATTACCTGCACCGGCACATCCCGATTTCCAAGGCCATGGGGATAACTGTTGCCGTTGCCACTAAGGACAAAGTGGTTTTAGAGGCATCGTTTAGGGAGAACATTAACCACAAGCAGACGGTGTTTGGGGGGAGTTTGCATGCTGCTGCGACGTTGGCGTGCTGGTCCTTGTTGCATCTCAATTTGAAATCGTGCAATGAAACGTTTCAAATCGTCATTACGCATAGTGAAACGGAGTTTAAAGCTCCCGTTGCGGACGATTTTGCAGCCGTGTGTTTGAAGCCCGATCCAGCAGATTGGAACCGATTTGTTCATATGCTTGAGCGGAAAAAGCGCGCCCGTATTCGTTTGACCGCTACCATTGAGCACGCTGGTCGAGTGTCCGTGAACTATCACGCAACGTTTGCCGCCCTTGACAGTTAAACGGTAAACAACCAGATTGTTAGTGAATCATAAATTTTTAAGTGAGAAACCGATGAAATTTCGCAAACTTGGAAAAAACGGACCTAAAGTTTCTGCCCTTGGCTTAGGTTGCATGGGTATTTCAGAAAATTACGGCCCGACAGATGAAAAGACGGGGATAGAAGTGATTCAAAAAGCCAATGAAATGGGAATCACTTTTTTTGATACAGCAGATATGTATGGTCGGGGAGCCAATGAAACCTTGTTGGGAAGAGCTGTTAAGGGATTTCGCGAAAATATCGTGATCGCTACCAAGTGCGGAATCGAGCGCATCGGTGAGGAGATGCGTTTTAATAACTCGCCTGAATACATTAAAAAGGCATGCGACGCCAGTTTGAAACGTTTAGGAATCGATCAGATTGATCTCTATTATTTGCACCGCTACAATCCTGAAGTTCCCATCGAAACATCGATGCAAGCGATGCTTGACTTGGTTCAAGCAGGCAAAATTTTGTATGTCGGCCTCTCTGAAGTAGATGGCGAAATTGTAGAGCGTGCGCATAGAGTGTTAGGGGATAAATTGGTTGCTCTTCAATCGGAATATTCGATTATGAACCGGATCGCTGGAGATGTTGCTTTGCCAGTGTGCCGTAAATTAGGAGTCGGTTTCGTACCGTTTAGTCCAATTGGCAGAGGTCTACTAACTGGCAAAATCAAGGATCCAAAAATGTTTACTCAAAGCAGTGCATTTGATTTCCGGAGTATCCATCCGCAATTCCAGAAAGATACCTATCGGAATAATTTGAAGCTGGTGGATGCCCTGCATGCGATTGCCGAAAAGAAAAAATGCACGACAGCGCAACTGTCGTTAGCCTGGCTGTTGGCGCAAGGGGATGACATGGTGCCAATCCCAGGTACTAAAAGGCTGGACTACTTAAAAGAGAACATTGGGTCGCTGGACGTCATCCTTTCAAAAGAAGATTTGGCAGCGATCGACACAGTGATAAAGCAGCATCCTGTCGCTGGCGCCCGCTATCCGGAAGCCATATTAAAAATCGCCTACCTTAAGTTTTAAGAAACAGGACCAGGGCATTCACAACAATCAGGACAAAAACCTTTGCTATTAAAAACACGACCAAATTATCGGGCCCTTGGCCCTCATGAATAATAGAAAGTGTTTTGTCATTGAAACATTGCTTTAGGGCTGTAAGTCCGGCAATTTTAAAGCCTAGTCCAAGCGAGTGATAGCGAGCGCAGGGCTAGGTTAGGCAAATCCAAAATCATTGAGGACTGTAAGTCCGGCACAAAAAAAATGTTCTTAAGTTGATGCGTATGCCGTACGTCCTGTATCTCCTGTTAATCATTATTTAATATTTTATTATTACAATCTTTTAACATTGATTGTTAAGCTTCCGTTAATTATAATAACTTTCATTTTAATTATAATAATTAATAAAAATACATGAATAATACACCTGTCAGAATTGACATTGACCCAATCCTATCCGATCCTTGCAATACAGGCACACACATCGCCCTGAAATTCCACCACAATGCGTGGAACATACTCCCCTTTCATGCTACCAAACGACACGATACAACAATCATCACCGATATCAGCAAGATCGCCGAAATCCTCAACTCACCAAATCTTGAAATCACTCCAACATTCCCCATCTTGAAGTTGACTAAGCGAATCAATCAACTTGTCTTTGAACAAAACGTGCGCAATGAACTCAGACGAAACACAATGGGTGGATCTTTACTGCTCGCTATTCCCTATGTCAAAGCGTGTGTCCATTGGAGGGCGCCTGAGATTATCTATCCCACCGGGTTCACCTTGAAGGCCATCCAAGCTCATGTAGTAGGCACTGGCCAATCTTTTGACGTGCTGACTCGTATGAACCTCGATGCTCTCGAACAACAGATTCAAGACTTGATGCGATATTGCCTCTACACACCGGATGAGTTGCATCAACTGCAATCCTAATTTAAATATTTTACGGTTTATTCACTCTACTCTCTCCCTTATCAACGGTACCGGTGAACAGGCATTATCTTTGATCCCCTCAAGATCAAGTTTGAGAAGTCGATGCCAAGCAATCCAAAAAGAGATCAATGAACGGATGAGAACTGCGGATTTCTCAGCTTGTGATTGCTTGTCCAGGCTACTATCAAAGCTTCAAGCCAAAGAAAATGCTTTAATAGACGAAAAGTTTAAAGAATTGACAGAGGCCAGAACGTGGCAGGGACTCAATCGAGACAAAATCGTTAGAATCATGACGGAAGATGCTGAAAATTCAGTTGAAAAGGTAGCTAAAAAATTTGATGAAGCACTTTTACTTCTGCAGCTCAATGAAGAAACCCGAAAAAAATACGATCCAGATGAAATTAGGCAAATCACCCAAGTTGTCGATAATTTAAAAGCCGCTTATTTGCAATATTTAACATTAGTAGTCGAGACAAGAGCTAAAAGTTCATTATCAACCCCCATTAGCCCGGAAGAATTAAAAATCCTTGAATCATGCGTGGAAAAAATCCTGATTCTTGCTTCATCCCTCGATCCCATCCGGGCACGGATAGGCCCTATGCGTTCCCTCTTTTCCTTGAAAAGTAAAATACAAACAGGGGAAGCGTATTTTAAGCACTCGACATTCTCAACGATCGATGCACATCGCAATCAAGCCATACAGGATGCGAGAGATTTCATCCTTCTCTACAAAGAGTTATTTCCCAATGAAAGGGACTGCGATCGGCTCATCGAAAGCATCAAGCAATGCTATGAATCGATCCTTAAGGAAAAACGAGGGGCTTACCTTTACGCCACTCAATTCAACCTAGATGAGTTTCCTGATTTGCTAGACTCTGCAGCAACTTTTGAGGAAGCACGTGAATTAGCTGGCAAAACGCTTTCAAATCTTACCTTATCCGAAAGTCCTAGGGCGTTTCTAACAGCTGAAGAAGTTCAACAAGTGGAAAATCTTCATCGCGCATGTGAAGAAGCGTACATCGATTGGGTGTTAGGCTATCTCGCTAGAAACGTGGAAAACAGTGTCCATCCCATCGTTCTACCTATTTTAGCCCACTATGTAAAGAGTCATCCTGACCTTCCTATGCCGAGGCAGGAGTATATCAAAGCGGTTATTGAAAAATACGGCGCAGCGCGCGAACAATTGAGAAAAATAAGAGGAGTCACATTTAACGGAAATGATGTTGAGAATACCTATAGGCACTTGAGCGATTATCTATTGGCTATTCAAAAATTATTATATTTACACACAGAATTATTTCCTGAGCAATTAAATCCATGGGAAGAAGAATTAGCGCAACGGCGCGAACAAGCTCAAGAATATCTAATTACCGAAGGCGGGCTGGCTATTGCTGAAGCCTTTAGTTTAAATACAAGATCAACACCCTTATTCACAGAATACCCCCCAGAAGGGTCGCTAGCTAATCTATTGAAAGGTTTTCAGTTCTATGTCGCATCGATGTCTGCGCTTAAGAAAACCCGTCGGGAGGTTGGTTCCGAAATTCTGAATGACGCACGCCGCATCCTCAAGCAAGCGTATAATCAATGGGTGGATCGGTGCATTGCCCATCATCAACAAAAGTCTCTTGATCTGGATCACCCAAATGCAATAGAGGAGCTGCATCTCCCGTTACTTATTCTTCAAATGACGAAGAATCGGGGTCATAGTCGGGGTGATATTATCTTTGCATCAAAGTCAGCTCTTGCGCTGCTTGATAAACTTAAGCCAATTCTGCAACGAAATATCCCATACAATTCCATCGAAGAGTATTTTGATCAATGTGAAAAGCTGATTGACATTTGTGTAAAGAAAAAACTTGTACGGCTAGAGCCTGGCGTAAAAATTGTTAACGGAGACCGCTACTTAGAAGATCCCCATGATCGAACAATTTATGTCGAATTTCGCGATCATTTCTTATTTATAAATTATCGAAATCCGGTCAACGGCTATTCGCTTATATCTTATAAGATTTATTCCTCCAACGAGCTTCATGCACGGTTTCAAGAAAGAAGGCGCTTAATTCAAATAGCTGATGAAATTTCAGATTGGGAAGCGCATCCACAACCCAGTCGGGCTGTCTTTAGAAGTGTTAGTGCTTTGCCTATTTCAGAAAAAGGCGCAGCGGAACGGTTTGTGGTGATCTTTATCCCAGATCGCAATGAATTTGTGATGGTGAATAATAAAAGCCGAATGACCTACGCCGAAATTTCCAGCAGAGTGATCAGCCGTGTGAAAAATGATGACACACTGATCCCTATCGTTTCATTAAGGCAGTTTGAGGAAGTTCAGGCGCGCCTAAAGGATCAAGAGCAGACCGAAAAACTCGACCAAGAGTTTGTCTTGTCTGAAAAAGCACTCAGGACCATTTCGCCGGCGTCTATTCTCGATCTACCTCCAATGCCCACAGATCTTATCCGTTCGCGGCTGACGTACTGTTTGGAACTGTTGAGATCGATCAATTTTACGAATCCGAAACAGAAAAACTACCATTCACCCATGTTCGAAGGTCATGATTTAAGGCAGATGGTTAAAAAGCTCGTGCAGTTTGTTAAAGGCCGATTGGAATATTATGGGATTCCTAAAAACGATTCCATGAAGAAAAAATGGTACGACCGGTTCGAGGCGATGTTGCGTCAATCGATTTTGATCATGCGCGAGCGCTTCGATGGGGCGCCCCTCGATAAAAAAGCAGAGGTATTGCGCGACAATCAAACCATGGTTCTGGAAATCGGTAAATTTGTTCAATTTTGCGGTGCCCGATGGATCACCGAATTAAATACCATTTATCGCATCTTATCTGGACGGATGGACCAACTGTTTGTAGGAGATATGCCGACGATCATGCATAAAATCTTGGATGACTTGAAAACCGGCATTCTGAATGCGATGGCCAATGAGACACCCTCAACTGTCGTTTACCAATCCTCACACGGATTGATCTACTACATGCAAGCGCTTGCAAGGCTTAATTACACGATTCCGCAGGCCGAATTAGCAGATTATGAAGATGTATATGACGCGCAAGGCAAAAGTGGAAAATATAAAACAGACCAAGAAGTTGAAAAGGGATTTAAAGCCCACTTAAAAGCATCAACTGGCATCGGTTTGATTCATACGACGTTAAACGAAAGAATGGTGACGGAATCGCGCGAAAACATTTTGATTGCATTACGCACATGCATCAAAACACCGCCAGCTGGATTAGCGCAATTGCGTAAAGAGCAAGCTAATGAATTAAAAAAAGTGCAAACGCAGCTCGATAAAGAAAGCGCATTGAGTCATGCAGAAAAGCAGCTATTCATCCATCTCTCAACGCTACAGCGCAATGCCTTTATCATTGGGCAAACGGAAGAAATGAAAACATTCCGCGCACAAATCAAAGCTTTAATAGCAAACAAGCCATCTTACGTGCTCGCTTTTGCAAAACAGTTAGATGATCAAGAGTTTAATGCACAAAAGAGCAAGGAAATTCCCCTTACAGAATCTGAAAACGCATTTCTTAAAGCAATCCAGCAACAGAGCGCCCTCACGCACGAGGATAAGCAGCAATTAACCCAGATGGCCGCAAGTAAGCCCTGCCAGTTAGCGATTCATGAATGCGGTGGTCAAGAAATTTATGCGAAAATTGGTAAAGAGCCTTATTGTCGGCCTGATCTAATCAATCGCTTCGGCTTAAACGTTGTTCCCTTTAAGACACAGCTGGACGCCCTAAAAGAGCAGCACGCAAGCCAAATCGCCGAGCTGTTAGATGAGCAATTATTGAATTTAAAATTCTTGCGCAAAGAAACGCGCATGCTGAAGAAGCCCAAATCAGATGAGCTTGTTCCGCAAGAGGTATTGTTATTAACTGTAGAGGGGACAATGGAACTCCTGCGCCCCACAGGATTATTAGATACGCGGAGATAAAAAGCCAAGATGGATAAAGCGCACACAAAAGTTATCATTCACCCTGAATTATCAGATAAGCACTACAATGTGCAAAGATTCGTGCTGATCTCTCAGGCCGGCTCATGGCAGCTTATCCCGGTCGCTTTGGCCGATTTAACCTGTCAAACAATCACCGATATAACGAAGATTGCTGAAATCCTCAATTCTCCTAACATAGAAATTCAATCCACCTTATCTCATCTAAAACTGACTAAACGTATCAATCAACTGATTTGTGAACAGAATGTTCGAAATGAAAGCACGCGCAGCTCGGCTGGAGGAGCTCTGCTTCTTGCGATTCCTTATGTGAAGGGGTGCCTCCAATGGATGACGCCAATCATCTCCTATCCGCATCACTTTACCCGAAAAATGATTCAAAGCTGCATCACCAGCTATACAGACTACCCCGAGACACTGACACGAGGCGATGTGGAGGCAATCATTCAGCACACTCAAGATCTCATGCGTTTCTGTCTCTGTACTCCAGCTGAGCTGACCCGATTGCAAGAAAATTTAAAGAGTTTACAGTGGATTGTCTCATTTTCCGACCAACAACAGGCACTCTCCTCAATTCCTTCTTGTGCAGCCTTGAGAAATAGATGCCGAGAGATTACAAAAGAAATCGAAGCAGCTGAAGCTGCTACCTACAAACCAAATCAGGCGTTCTGGACATCTCGAAAAACAATTCTTGCTCAGCGCGAAAAAGCCCTCATGGATGAAAAATTTAAAGAAATGGTAACCGCCGAAAAATATCAAGGTTTGGATGAAGTTGAGATAAGATGCAACATACGTAAAGAGAGTAGAGGTGATTATGCGCCTATGAGCATAACCGTTGACAAGGAACTATCCGCTCGCTTTGAAGCGGAGCTATCCGCTCTTAACCTTAATGAAGAGACGCGGAAAAAATACGATCCTGTTGAAATTGGATGTATCACTCAAACGACAGAAAAATTAAAAAATGCTTATCGGAAGCATCTAAATTCGATAATAGAAATATCTGCAAGGTATATTTTGAATGTTGTTAAAGTAGAGGATTTTACGCTTATGGAAGCCTACATTGACAAACTTTTAAGCATTCCTCAGATAGATTCCATTCAAGAACGCCTAACGAGTATTCGTCTTTTGTTGGGTTTGAAACGTAGATTACAAAATATAGAAGAGTATTATAAGCATTCAACATCGGCAACCATTGAAATGCAGCGCGATCAAGCATTGCAACATGTCATAGAATTCCTAATTCGACGCAAAGAGCTATTTCCTAGAGATCCAGAAGATGAATTCATTGAGTGGAGTGAAAAATGCATTGCACAAATCAAGCAATGTTATGAAGACACTCTCAAACAAAAAAAAGCGGCTTACCTTTTTGCGTCGCAGTTTAATGGTGAGGAATTTCCCGATCTTTTAGACTCCGAGCCCACCTTGAATGATGCGATTAGGTTAGCGGAAGCGACATTTAGGAAGTTGCTGCTCTCGGACAAGGAACGAGCGTTCTTAAAAGCAGAAGAAGTTCAATTCGTTGAAGATCGTTCAAAACTCTGTGAAGAAGTGTATATTGATTGGATCATCGGCCATTTTGCTGTACATGCACGACAATATGTGCATACAGAGATAGCGAACCTCTTAAAAACATATCTACTTACGCATCATCATTTGCCGGCCGAAAGGCGGCAGCGCATCAAAGCGATTGTGGATGTATATATTCCGACGATCGAGGCACTTGTTAATCTTACAAAAGTGTTGTATGAAGACTCAACATTTAAGCAGGTCGGTTTAAGCGAACTATACTACAACCTGCTCGATTACGATCTTCTCATTCAAAAACTCCAAAAGCTGCATTCTGAGCAATTTCCTGATGATTTGAATCCGTGGGAGCAAGCGTTAACCCAGGTTCGAACCCAATATCAACACTATCTAGAAGAGGAGCGAGACGCCGAACAGCTTTCTATCGCACTGAAATTGAAAACCAGATCAACGCCTCTGTTCTCAGAATATCCTGTCGACAAGTCGCTCGCTGAATTGATGAATGTTTTTACCGTCTATGCCGAGTGGATGAATACCCTTTATTTACCCATGGATCGCTTTGATGCTGTTCTTGTTGATTCCCTGCAATGCATCCTATCCGACCTGGAAACTGCTTATTCACGGTGGGTGGATCAATGCATTGCGCATCATCGCCAAAAACCTTTCAATCGAGATCAAATAGATATTGAAGAACTGAACCTTTTTTCATCCATCATCGCTTTTCGAATCGATAATAAAAGCCAAGAGGCGTTGTCAGAGGTGTTATTCGAAAAGCTCAGACCTATCTTTGAACGTCATGTTTCCTCCTATCGGACCTTTGATGGATACGGCATGCAGTATGAACAGCTGGTTGAGGCGTGGATGATGAAAAAGTTGGCAAGTTTGCAACTGAGACTTGTGCCTTTAAAAGAACTTGATACACGAACAGTTAATCATCGTGATGATCGCAACATTTACTTCTATTTTGATAAAAATCACTGTTTAGTCTTGCAGTACTTTCATCCAGTGACCGGTGTACCAGAAAATTACACTGTTTTTTCATTGCACATTGAGGCGTGGTTTCAGAAAAGAATGCGCTTAATTGAAATGGCACACGACATTTCTGAGTGGGAACACACTCCAAAGAGTGAGCGGATTGTTTTTAGAAGCGCGGGTGCTATGCCTGTTAAAAACGATCTAGCTGAACAGTTTGTTGTCGTATTCATGCCAGGTCATGACGAATTTCTGGTTGTGTTTAACAAATCGCGCAAATTGAGCTACATCAATGTGATAGATAGAATTTTCAAACGTTCTGAAAGCGATTGTAGGTTTATATCTATTTCTTCATTGAAGCAATTTGAAGAGGTAAGGGCCCGCATTCTAGAGCAAGAGGAGATTGAAACACTCGATCAAGAATTTTGCCTTTCCGAAAAAGCTCTTAAAACCCTCTCTGCAGCTTCTGTGCTAGATCTTCCTAAAATGCCTGCCGATCTGGTGCGTTCAAGTTTGTCGTACTTTTTGGAAATCTTAAGAACCATCAATTTTTCAAATCATGCTGATAAAAATTCCCGCTCTCCTTTTTTTGAAGGCCAGGATCTTAGGGTAATGATAAAACGGCTGATTCGCACTGTTAAGGGGCGTTCGGAATATTCTGGCATCCCTAAAAAAGACCCTATGAAGAAAAAATGGTACGATCGATTCGAAGCGTTGTTGCGCCATACGGTTCTGATCATGCGCGATCGTTATGAGGCTTCCCTTGCAAATCAGAGAACTGAAATTTTGGGTGATCATCAAAGCATTGTTTTAGAAATCGGTAAATTTGTTCAATTTTGTGGCGCCAGATGGATCACCGAATTGATTACCATTTATCGTATGGCATCGGGCAGCATAGACACGCTATTCGTTGGAGATATGCCTACCATTCTTCATAAAATCATAGATGATTTAAAAACGGCAACGTTGGGTGAGATGGCCAATGAAACCCCGTCAACGGTAGAGTACCAGTCCTCGCATGGATTGATCTACTATATGCAATGCCTTATGGGCCTTAAGTATGCGCTTCCAGAGGCTGAATTGGCCGATTATGAAGATACCTATGATGCCTTGGGAAAAAGAGGGAGATATAAAACGGCCCAAGATGTCGAGATCGGTTTTAAAACGCGCTTAAAAGCATCGGCCGGAATCGGTTTAATTCATACGACGTTAAACGACAGAATGCTCACAGAATCACGCGATAATATTCTAGCTGCACTACGCTCATGCATCAAAACACCTCCAGCTGGATTAGAGCGATTGCATAAAGAACAAGCTGGCGAATTAAAAACCGTTCAAAAACAGCTTGAGGCAGAATGTGGGCTGACTGAAGATGAAAAGAGGTTGTTACTCGAGCTCTCCACGTTAAAGCGCAATGCGTTTATCATTGGACAAACAACGAAGATGAAGGCATTTCGCACCCAAATCCTGAATTTAATTGCAAACAAGCCATCGCATGTGCTCGCCTTTGTAAAAGAACTGGATGATCGAGAGTTTGATGCGCAAAAAGCCAAAGAAGCGCCTCTTACAGATGAAGAGATCATGTTCCTTAAATCACAGCATCCGCTGAAGACAATTTCAGCAGAAAATAAGTCAAAGTTGGCGGCGTTAGCTGAGCGAATGCCCTGTCAGTTGGAGATCCATGAATGCGGTGGTCAAGAAATTTATGCGAAAATTGGTAAAGAGCCTTATTGCCGGCCCGACTTGATCAGACGTTTTGGCTTAAACGTGATTCCCTTTAAGACACAGCTGAATGGGTTAAAAGAGCAACATGCCAGCCAAATTGCTGAGCTATTGGATGAAGAGTTGTTGAAACAAGGGCTTTTACGCAAAGAAACACGCATGCTGAAGAAGTCCAAATCCAGCGAGCTCGTTCCGCAAGAGGTATTATTATTAACCGTCGCGGGGACGCTCGAACTCCTGCGCCCTACCGGCTTATTAGATAAACGGAGATAAAAGAAAAATTTGGAGTAGGCGACAAAAAATTAACCACAGAGACACAGAGGCACAGAGAAAAAATTGAACACCTCGTTAAACAAATACACTCGCGATGTAAAATATCCTATCACATTCAGCAATATTATCTATCCTCGCCTGCTTTCTCTGTGCCTCTGTGTCTCTGTGGTAATTTTAATTAACGCACTCCAAATAGCTTATAAAGATGATGAATATGCATAAAATACGTACGGTAGAAATCCATCCTGATTTAGCGGATGGGAATTATCACACACAAAGGTTCGCGCTGAAATCTCATGGCATAGGCGTATGGCAGCTCATTCCGATTGCGTTGGCGGATCCCTCTTGTCAAATCATTACCGACATTGCAAAGATCGCTGAAATCATCAACTCCCCCAAGGTGGAAATCGTTAGCAGCAGAGCCTATTTGAAGCTCACTCGGCGGATTAATGATTTAGTCTATCAGTATAATGGGAAAAATGATCAAGCCCACGCCGCAACGGCCGTTTCGATTCTTGATAGAGTGCCTTATGTGAAGCAATGCGTCGGCTGGCTGCTTCCGTCCATTCCTTATCCCCACACTTTTACCATGCAAGCGATGCTTAACGCGCTATCCTACCATGCAGGCCATCTGGAAACTTTAGGCTGCCCAAGCCTCGACGAGCTTAGATGTCAAATTCAAGATCTGCTACGCTATTGCTTATGCACACAGGAAGAAAAGTCGTTGTTAAAAGACAACCTGCAACTGCTTGAAACTTACCTCGCGTGGCTTGGCGATCCAGCCACCACAGCGACTACACGCGACATGGTAAAGGGAATGACGACAGCTCAGTTTCGTGAGCGCTGTTTCCACATTAAAAGGCTAGCCGATCAATCTCAATCCCTATGCAGCTCTAATTCGATTGGGAAGGCCTTTTCAATGTTGATGAGTTGTAAAGAGGCCGAGTTATTCCCAGAACTATCTGCAGCAAATGTTTATCTACAGGCAGACGTCAATGTGATTAAATCTGACTTGGGGATGAATAGCCCCCATCCTGTCGATGTGGTGACTAAACTCTTTGAAAAAGCATTAATCCCTTTAACATTAACTGAACAAACCCGAAAAAGATACGATCCATCCGAAATTGAAAGGATAGGCCAGGCGATAAGAAAGATTGAATCGGTTTATTTTTCAAATATAGAAGCTCACCTGCTAGGCATGGTCGAAAGATTCTACAATGTTACTTCCGAAGACCTTACATACCTTGTGAATTGGATCGACCTCTATAAAGCGAAGTTTGATCCCTCTGTTAACATCATAGAGAAATTTAGAAAGATTAAATACTTTTTCACTTTAAGATTTAAGTTAACGACGCTTGATAAATATTTCAAAAAAGCCACTTCGGCAACCATTGCGAGACAGTGCGATTGTGCTTATGAACAATTAAAGGAACTTCACCGCCTCTACGGGGAAATTGTGCCGCATGCCAACAAGGAAACCGCCAATCAATGGTTTAAGAACGTCCGCGAGATGATTATAAAACGTTACGAGTTTCTTATTGCGGAGAACATGTCTCCCTACATCATTGCAAAAGACTTGAATCTTGGCGAATTCACCGAAGAATTAGAAGCGATGGATTCATTAGATAAAGGCTGTGCATTGATTGCGCATACCTTAAAACGGCTTGAAGTTTCTGAAGCTCAGCGACTGTTTTTATCTTCTGAAGAAGTTCAACTCATCCACTCGCAGCGCAAAGCTCTTTTAAATGCTAGAGTGGATTGGGTGCTCCTTTGTATATCAAAGCATGTGATTTGTCCGAACGCCTTCCATATCCTTTCAAAATTAAAAAGTTTTATGGCCCTGGCTGAAAATTCAGAAGTTTCAGCCGATCGGTGTGAACGGATGAAGGCGGTCGTGGAAACCTATGAACCAGCTCTTAAAAAGTTAATCAGCGACATTGGAAGTGTGTGGGATGTTACCGGATTTAAAACAAATGATCTAAATGTTCTTTATGGCGCAATTCTTAGATTAAATGGTTCGTGTCAGGCCATTTTAAAACTGCACAGTGAACTCTTTCCGGATGAAATTAATCCTTGGGTAAAATTTTTAAAACGCACACAGAAGAAATATATTGATTATTTATATGACGTGTTAGGGGCAACAGATATTGAACAAGCTCTCTATGTCGCAACCTTGACGACTCCGTTATTTTCCACTCACCAGGCAGAAAAATCAGTCGGTACGATTATCTCTGTATTTAATGATTTTGAAGGGATCATGCAATCCTTAAACACACGGAGTGAAGGGTTAACTCGAACCACCCTAGACGAAATCGAAAAAGCGAAACAGACGATTCAAGCTGCTTTTGATGCGTGGATTGCTCGCTGGGTCGCCCATCATATGCATACGACACTTACTCCGGATGAGATCACAGCGGATGTTTTCTATTTTTTAACGTTCATGAATCAAAATTTCAATGAAATCGAGGGAGAGCTCTTTAAAATTTGCTTTTTGCAATTATATGACAAGGTAAGACCCGTAGCGAATCGTTATCTCCACGTGCCAGTGGCGGCTGATGAATATGCCATCCATTTTAAAACCTTTTTGAAAGACTATTTTACTAGAGTGGCAAGCAAAAAATATGGCACGAAATTCCTCGAAGATGATCAAGGGATGAATAGCGAGGACAAGTGCATTTATTTTAGTTTAAATGGCATAGGGCCGTGTATCCTTAGAGCAATAAACCCGGTAAATAGACAGATTTTAGCCTTTTTTCACCCTGCACGGCTCGAAGAGTTGATTCATGCGAGAAGGATGTATAACCGGATGCATCGTGAAATTTCAGAATGGGAAGGGACCCCCCATCCTGAACGGATCGTTTTTAGGAAGAAGGAGCAACTCGAGGAGGCGGCACGTCAAAACAATGTCCCGCCACGCTTTGTTGTGCTCTACTCAAATGAACACTATCAAGTATTTTTTAATCCACGTCAGACACTGACTTATCAACAGATCCTTGATAAAATGAAAGCACAGAAACCGAAAGATCCTTCTTGTGCATTTATTGCCTCATTGGCGCAATTTGAGGAAGTCGCTAACCGATTTAATGAACAAGAGCAGATCGAACACTTAGATCATCAATTCTGCTTAGCAGAGACGGCTATCAGACGAATTTCACCTGCCTCGGTATTGCACCTGCCTTCTATGCCCGCGGATTTAGTGCGGTCAGGTCTCTACACGCTTACAGATATCCTGAAAACGATTAATTTTACTGCTCCCCAAAAACCAGGCTATGTTTCACCCCAATCGGATGAGAATGATATGCGCTTCATGTTGAGGCAAATGATCCGTTTAGTGAAAGGACGGCTGGAATATTCTGGCATCCCTAAGCAAAATCCGATGAGAGAAAAGTGGTATCTCAAATTTGAAGCGCTCTTACGCAATTGTATCTTGATCATGCGGGATCGTTTCGAAGCGGCTTCAAACGAGAAAAAAGAATCTGTCTTAAAAGATAATCAAGCCATGGTCATCGAGATTGCTAAAATCGCAGGTTTTTGCGGGGCCCGTTGGGTAACAGAATTAAATACCGTTTTTGGCATTTTAACCGGCCGCTTAGATGTGTTGTTCGATGCGAATCTAGCGCATTCCCTCCATAAGCTTCTGGATATATATAAGAGGGGGATTTTGGAAGAGATGGCTAATGAAACACCGTCTGACACAGAATATCAGTCGTCGCATGGGTTAATCTATTATATGCAAGCCTTATCGAAACGTGGCTATCTCATTCCGGAAGCCGAGTTAGCCGATTATGAAGATATCTATGATGCGCTTGGGAAAAGCGGCAAGTATAAAACCTTCGAAGATGTTGAGAAGAGATTTAGATCGCGGTTAACGGCTTCCTGCGGCGTGCGTACGATTCATTTAGAACTTAATCAACGTATGTTAAATGAATCGCGTACGGTTATCCTAAATGATTTGAGAGAAATGGTGAGAGGTCGGAACGAGCTTCCCGAATTGGAACGATTGAAGAAGGAGTTTGAGGACGATTTGAATCAAATTAAAGCGAATCAAGCGAAAGAGTGCGCGCTGACGCCGAGCGAATTAGAAATATTGCACACGATTTCTAAGTTGAAGCGGAGCGAGTTTGCGGTCAAACCTGAATTCGCGCTTGAACGGACAGCAATCAAAATCTTAATCCAGACCAAACCTTCCCATGTCTTGACTTTTGCCAAAGAGTTCGATGCGCACCTCTTTGAAGGTGAAAAACGGAGGGAACAGCCGTTGACGGAAGAAGAAGTGAAGCTGATTCAACGTTTGCGTGAACAAAAGACAATTTCTGCAGAAGACAAGGGTAAGTTAACCGAGCTAGCGGCTGCTAAACCCTGCCACCTAGCCGTTCATGTGTGCGGAGGGGAGTGGATCTACCTTAAAATAGATAAAGAGCCTTATTGCATGCCGAATCTCTTGAATCGGTTTGGATGGATTGTTGTTCCGTTTGCGAAGCAAATCGATGCCTTAAAAGAGCGGCATGCGAGTATGGTTGAAGAAGTTTTAGATGAGGAATTGCTCAAAGAAGGGCTTCTACGCAAAGAAACCCGTGTGATGCAAAAACCGGGTTCGGATGAATGGATTTCTCAAGAAGTCAAGCTGCTGACCGTTCAGGGAACGTTGTTATTGGTCAGAAAATCGGGTCTGTTAGAAAAGAAATAGTTCCCGTGCGGGAGTAAATCAATTAATCTGACTCATCAGATGGTGCATATCTAAATAGGCCCAATATTCAACGATTTTTGATCCCTTCACACGATATAAGGTCACTCCCGAATACGCAATCGGCTTACCAGAAGCTTTGACTCCTTTAAACTCTCCCTGATGAGTGCCTTTGGCTTGCCACTGTACGGTAACCATTTCTCCATCGAGCAGAAACAAATTGTTGGTCACTTGCAAATCAGGGAAACCCCCTATCCATTTTTCAACGATATGTTTCATCGATGCGATCCCTTTAAAATCGCCCAACGCGCTGTGAATTACAATCTCGGGATGCAACAACTCATCCACCGCGCTCAAGTCTTGTTTATCCCAGATGCGGGTAGTATATTCACTCACTAGCTGTTTGGGGTTGCTATGAGATGGCATGATTTTTCCTTTGACTTCGGGTTTTCCAGTTAGGTAACGTTCCTAATATAACAAAAACCCACTTTATGTTAAAAAGATCAGCGTTCTTTTCTTGTTTAATCTACCTATCGGCCGGGGTCATCGCCATGAGTCACACATCTGTTTCAACCCAAAATGCAGACCGCATATCAAGGATTCGCTATCAATTTGAGAATGTGGGCGCCATTTACAACGATTTTGCCCTTCGAAACCATATCCCGGGCTACGCGTATGGTCTCATCGTCGATGGAAAACTCGTCTCGTCCGGAAGCGGGGGCTTCATTAATGTCGCGCAACAGATCCGAGCCACGCCGCAATCGATGTTTAGAATCGCCTCAATGACAAAAAGTTTTACCGCAATGGCGATTTTAAAATTACGCGATGAAGGCAAGCTGCGTTTAGATGATCCCGTTGCACTTTATATCCCCGAAATAAAAAACCAGCAGTTCACCCACGATACGCCGGCGATTACCATCCGCGATTTGCTCACTCATTCGGCAGGGTATCCCACCGATGATCCGTGGGCGGACCGTAGACTGGCAAACACCCCGGAAGAACTCATTTCTTTGCTTAAACGGGGAGTATTTTTTGCTCATGTGCCGGGGGTGGCGTTCGAATATAGCAACCTCGGTTATACCATGCTAGGCTATATCATTAACAAGGTCGCGGGGGTGCCTTACCAAGAATATATCGCCAAACACATCTGGCAGCCATTGGGCATGCAAGACGCAGCCTGGGAATATAGCACCGTTTCCTCCAGCCAACTTGCACGCGGTTACCGGTGGGAAAATGAACAATGGTTGGAGGAACCCCTCTTGCATGATGGGATTTTTGGGGCGATGGGGGGAATGATCGCTTCAGTGGAATCGTTCAGCCGTTACATGGCTTTGCATCTATCGGCTTGGCCGCCGCGCAATGACGTGGAAACAGGCCCGGTTAAACGGAGCTCCATCCGGGAAATGCAGCAGCCATCAAGATTTAGCGAATTGGTCCCGAATTTTAATTATCCGGATGGCCATAGCGGAGCGCAGGTCTCTGCTTATGGGTATGGATTACGTTGGATTCAGGATGATCAAGGGCGTGTGTATGTGGGGCATAGCGGAGGGCTTCCCGGATTCGGCAGCAACTGGATGATCATGCCTGAATATGGCATCGGCGTGGTGATCTTGACAAACGGGACCTATCCTCCGACCCACTTGGCTAATCTCGCAGTGCTGCATGCGTTGGTCAGCAATGCCCGTCTAGAACCGCGGCCGCGTGAACCTTCACAGGTCTTGCAGCAGATGTATCAGCAATTGGTTAAGCTGCTACCCACCTGGGAGCGTGCGGAATCGAGCGGACTGTTTGCGCAAAACTTCTTTTTGGATACACCGGTCTCTCGTTTAAAACACGAGACGGAACCGTTATTTATCAAAGCGGGTGCGATTAAGCGCGTAGGGCCTTTGCAGCCTGAAAACCAAGCGCGCGGTTCATTTGATTTGGAAGGGGAACACGCCACCCTACAAGCTTACTTTGAGCTTTCGCCCGAGCATCAACCGTTAATTCAAAAATTCATCCTCAAAGAAATCGCTCGATAAGGGTTTTGAATGTGCTGTTTTTTTCTTGTTTAATTATACGTATACGTATTATATTGATGCGTACAATACAGGAGCTCTTATGCAACCCAAACTCGATTTAATGGTGTTATTTGTTTCAGATCCTTTAAAAAGCAGTGCGTTTTACAGCCGGCTATTTGGCAACAAACCGGTCGAGGAAGCACCGACGTTTGCGTTGTTTGCGCTAACCAACGGCGTCCAACTTGGACTTTGGTCCAAACGGAGTGCTGAACCGGCTGTGCAAGTGACAGGCGGTGGATGTGAAATCTGTTTTCACACCGATCAGGTAGACCAGTGTTACGAGCAATGGCAAGCCATGCAGATTCCGATGGCGCAAACTCCCATCGATATGGATTTTGGTCGGACGTTTGTGGCGTTAGATCCGGATGGGCACCGGATAAGGGTGTATCGTTTATGGGAGAATCAGGCATGACCCACTATTGGATTGGAGTGGCGAGCCGCGAACATGTCTTGGGCGGGCAGGCCGGGGGGTTTATCCAAGTCTGCCATGGAAAATGCGGTCCCTTGAAGCGCATGGAGGCAGGGGACTGGATTGTGTATTACTCTCCCACATTGCGCTTTCAAGAAAGTGTGCCATGCAGTAAATTTACTGCTATCGGACAGATTTTAGAAAAGGACCCTTACCAATTCCGCATGAGTGATGATTTTGTGCCGTGGCGCCGCGATGTGCGATTCTATGCTGCGCATGAGGCGGACATTCAACCGTTGATTGGTCAGTTAACTTTCATTCACGATAAGCAGCGTTGGGGGGTTCCCTTTCGAAGAGGGTGTTTTGCAATCGATGAGGCCGATTTTCACTTCATTGCAGCGAATATGGGAGTGCCCATTGCAATGAAAAATTAACCACAGAGGCACAGAGATCACAGAGATAGATAACAAAGATGACCAGGATATCCAGGATAGAGGAATGGATAAAAATCAATTATAGAATTATAAAGTTTAAATTGATTCAATTCATGAGAACTTTGTTATTGATCTCTGTGAGCTCTGTGCCTCTGTGGTTAAATTTTTAAGTTAGCCCTTAGGAGCTGCGCTTGAAGAGTGATTTTGATTTTAACAAGAAGAGTGCCTTTAAAACGCCGGAAGAAAGCCCCGGCTTTTTGTTATGGCGCGCTAGTACGCTCTGGAGGCGCTCAATCGAAGCCGTTTTAAAGCCCTTGAATTTAACCCATCCGCAATTTGTCATCCTGGCCGCAACAGCTTGGTTCACCCGCGGAAACAAGCACGTCAGCCAAGCGGCCATTGGCCGGCATGCTGGACTTGATCCCAATACCACCTCGCAAATCTTAAGCGGCCTTCAGAAAAAAGGATTAATCGAACGGGTGCGGTCAGATGATGAACGGAGTAAATACCCAACCCCCACACCGCTAGGTAAACAACTTCTGGCAAAAGCGCTGCCAGCTGTCGAGAAAGCGGATGCCAAATTTTTCGAATCATTCGACAGCCGCTCTCCTTTGCTCCCCATTCTTTTTCAACTTGCCCACCAGGAGAATTCATGATCATCCGCGAAATGCAAGAAAGGGATGTAGAGCCATTGGTTGAACGGTTTTGTTTTCCGTGGAGCACTCCCGAACAGACCGAAAAAAAGTGGAAACTCTATTATGCCGAGCAAGAAAAAGGCATACGCACTGTGTATCTCATCGAAGAACAGCACCAGATTGCCGGATATGGAAGCTTGCTTTTTGAGTCCAACTACCCAGATTTTAACGCGAACGAGATCCCAGAAATTCATGACGTCTGGGTTCATCAAGACCAGCGCGGCAAAGGTTTTGGATCGGCATTACTCGCCCATGTGGAAAGCGCGGCAAAAAAACTTGGATATTCCTCGATTGGGCTGGGTGTGGGCCTGTATCGGGATTATGGGCATGCCCTGAGAATTTACGTCGATAATGGGTATCTTCCGGATGGAAAAGGGGCGACCTACCAGCTAAAACCAGTAACCCCTGGCGAGTCGTATCCGATGGACGATGAGCTCCTGCTCTGGTTCATCAAAACACTATAATTTTTTTATACGCCTAACACCTTGATCATAAACACGGTATATTTTACAATTTATGGGTTTATTTAAACTAAGTATACTGTCACTCTATGGAATCATCAGCTGCTTCACGAACGTCTCCGCCGGATTGGAAAATCATTCAGCGTCCTGAAAGCGTAATTAATTATCCCTCTGGGACTTATGTTGAGTTCACGAACCTAGAGGGAATCGTTGCCGGCTGGATCCGTGTCGAGGAAGTGACGTCCGAAACTAAACTGTCAGATCGCAAGATTAAATTTGAAGAACAGGGTCGACGGTACCATGCTTCCTCCAGCGCCTATGCTTCGGTATGTGCTCTTACCGACAAGGAAGTAGAACAAGTTTTTAGTAAACACGGCGATCCGCATGCGACCATGCAGCAAGTAGTGGTGCAACGCATGCTGTCAATCGTTAAAGAATATCTTACCTATAAGACGGCCATGCGGCGCATGGACTGCGATGATCTTTACTCATTAAATGCTTGCTTCCAAGCTGCGCGCGTGATGTTATTTAACCGGAAGTTTCTCGAACAATACGGAAAAATGTACTTTGTTGATCCGCGGTTAAATAAGCTAATCATGAAACTAAAGATCACAAAGGAAAAAGAAATCTTGGGTTATCTGCCGCATTGCGTGTTCACCGGTCGGATTAAAGTTGTTAAGGCGGCGATAGATGTCCTAAATAAAAAAGGGGTTGTGGTGGAGAAACCCCGTAAAGATCTGCCTGGAGCCCATTATGTAGAATGGGTGAGTGAAATCAATTTTTTAAACGCGCTGATGGCAGCTAGAATAAATGGATGGAATTTGGAAGGTCTATATCTTCCGAACCGGCTCATTCATGGAAGCGCCAAAGACAAACCGGATCAGAGACCTTCATCTCGGATCACAGGAGATTATATTCCCACGCTTTCCGTGTTTTTGCGCACCAATCCCTCCTTGGCAGACCGGATTAAAATCATTTTTCAACTGGTAAAAGGGATCTATACGCTCCACACCATTTTTAAAACAGCCCACCATGATCTTACTCTAGAAAATGTTTTATGTGATGGAGAGGCAAAAATTTTCGATTATGGATGTGTCGTTTCCCTTTTATCAAGACGATCATGCAGCTTAGGAACATTCGGGTATGCTCCGCCGGAAATCCTTAAAAAGCCTACATCGACCCACCATGCTGCGTGGGATGCGTGGTGCTTGGGAGTTCTGATCATCGAAGTGATGACAGGTCTGCCACCGCTGGTGAAGACCCTGCAAGGCGATATTGAGACCTTTGATCAGGGTGTGTTTTTTAGACATCTACACACGCTGGAAAATTCTTCCTATCTGTCAATCATGACCCTGGCGGGAATCGCCAAGCAGCTTTTAAGAGAAGATCCGTTGGATCGTATGGGGATAGAGCAGTGTTTTTCATATATTTCTAGAATTTTTCATTCTGAATCGTATGAGGCGATGGTCGGCGACTTCAGCATATTTTTTAAGACAAATTCTTCGGTCGAACAGGAGAATGTAAGATGATTAAGCAAATCATAACCCACACACTAGCGACAGTAAGTTTCCTATCCGGATCTTTAGCGGCAAAAAATAGTTGGAATTTTGATTATCAAATGGTGCGCGATCAGATCAATCAAAAAATCATGTCGGTGGAAGCGGACACCCCTGAAGTTTTTAAGGTCGACACGTTAGCCGTTAATCGTTCTGAAAGAGTCACCCCACTGCGCATTTATTTATTTTCTCTGCGTTCTCTCTGTCACTGCGTCTCTGCGTTGAATTTACTGCAAAATACTATAATTCCAACTCATTGTTATTTCCCGGTAGGGGGACTCCGTCATGCTTCGCTTTGTGTTGAATTGAATTTTGAAAAAAATCTTATGCTGAAAGGCATTGATGAAGTACTTAATGAAACATGCTCCTTTTAATTTCCAGTATGCTAGAATCAAATTCTATGCAATCCAAAATAAATTTACTCTCTTTTGTTTGGCAATTTATTCGCCGTCAGCCGGTGAGCTTTTTGATTATTTTTCTCTTTTCTTTGGGCTGGACTCTGGATTCTCTTACCTGGTCCTACCTAATGCGGATTGTTATCGATACGCTCACTCAATACGATACAAACCGCACAGCGATTTGGGGGGCGTTGAAATGGGTGATCATCGCCGGTGTCTCGTTGTGGATATTTGTGGAGCTGCTCTTCCGCACGCGTGACTACATTCGCTCCAAAGCGATCCCAAAATTGGAAGCCGAGATGCGCATGGCGATGTTTAACCATATCCAGCACCATTCTCCGAAATACTTCAATGAACATTTTGCCGGCAGCTTGGCGAATAAAATCAGCGATATGGTCACCCAGGTCACATCGATGATCATGACGTTGAACATTTTTATCCCTGCGATCGCTTCAAGCATTCTTGTCTTAGTCTTGTTTTCACAAGTCAATCCGCTCTTTGCCTTGATTTTGGGCAGCTGGATGGTACTCCACTTTGGCGTATGCGCATTTTTTACCAAAAAATGTGTGGAAACATCAAATATTCATGGGGAGGCTCGGAGCACGTTAGCCGGTAAAATCGTCGATAGCTTGACCAATAACTTCGCCGTCAACCTCTTTTACCGCTTTGGTTACGAGTATGAGCGGGTCGGAGTCAATCAAAAAATAGAACAAACAAGAAACTCACAAGCGATGTTTGTCGTGTTTCAAATGTTGTTAGCGATGTCGGTCTTGTTTATCATTATGATTGTTTCGATTAATGGATTTCTCCTGCTCACGTGGACGCAAAACAAAATCACGACCGGCGAGGTCGTCCAGGTTTTCTACACCACCTTTAATGTCGTGATGATCTTGTGGATCTCAGGCGACCTTCTGCCCCAGTTTTTTAGATCGTATGGGGTTGCAACGCAGGCCTTAACTGTGATGAACGATCCGCAAGATGTGGTGGACGTCCCGCAGGCCGCAGAGCTAATCGTCCGCAAAGGGGAGATCGTGTTTGACCGTGTTTCATTCAAATACTCCGATGCGCCGCTATTTGAGAATAAAAATGTCGTGATTCGTGGCGGAGAAAAAGTTGGGCTGGTCGGTTATTCGGGTGCGGGAAAATCGACATTTGTGAAGTTGATCTTGCGCTTTTATCCTCTTGAATCCGGCAGAATCTTGATTGATGATCAAGATATCGCGCATGTGACGTTACGTTCATTGCATGAGCAGGTCGCGCTTATTCCTCAAGATCCGCTTTTATTCCACCGGTCACTAGAAGATAACATTCACTACGGCAATCTAGAGGCGACAAAGGAAGAAGTTATTCAAGCCGCACAAATGGCCCAGTGCGATGAATTTATTCGGAAAACCCCAAAAGGTTATGAATCGAAAGTCGGGGAGCGGGGTACTAAGCTGTCTGGAGGAGAGCGCCAAAGGATAGCGATTGCCCGCGCGATTCTTGCCGATGCGCCGATTTTAATCTTAGATGAGGCCACCTCATCGCTCGATTCGGTGACTGAGCGCTATATTCAAGACAGTTTAGAAAGCTTGATGCAAGATCGCACCACTATCGTCATCGCCCACCGGTTATCCACACTGGCAAAAATGGACCGCATCCTAGTCTTTGACGAAGGCGCGATTGTTGAGGAAGGAACACATACCGAACTCTTAGAAAAGAATGGACAATACGCCAAGATGTGGAAGATGCAAGTGGGCGGCTTCCTACCCATTACACCCAACTAACCACCACAAAATGTTTAGAGACAATTGCATCATGCTGCGAGGTCTGAATTGTTTTTGATCTCGCTGCGCTCGATCAAGAAACTGTACGTTCTGATTGTCCTGTAAAGGACACTCATGCTAAGGTAAGGTTGAGGATGCAAGGAGGTGGTTTATGCCTAAAAAAAGATCAGATGATCCCAAACCGCTCAATTTTGATCATGATGAAGAGGACGGAGTCAGCGACCGTTTAAAAAAACCGTTCATGACTCCTGAAGAAGAGCGTGGCGATCTTGAAGAGGATCAATTTTACGAAGAAGATGTGGAAAGCCCTGAAGAACGCAAAATCCGCAAAGAAGAGGAAGAATAACTTAAGGCAAACTGGGCACACCGAACCCAGTATGCCCTAGTTTGTCTTGTTCCTAATTTTAGATTTTCCTCTTTCGATCAATATGAAAAATTTAAGATTAGAAGCAAAAATTTTGGCTAGCTGTTCCCATGCATTCAAATTCCGCAGGTTAGTTTTGGGATGTCTATAATGTAAAGCTTGAATTTATTTTAAAATTGCATTTATAATAGATTGCAGCTGTCAAGGAGGCAGTCCTATATGAACCTATCAAAACCAAAACAGTTTTTTAAGGTAAACTCATACAGTCTATCGTTCCGTCAAGTTTCCCGCCGTCGCCGTTAAGGCACTTCCATTTTTTCATTTTTACATTTTTTTGAAAGCAGCAACTAAAAGCGTTCTTTGTCGCTTTTTGCTTTCCCATTATCAGATTTGATCTTGCACATCGCTGCAGGGTTAATTCTAAAACAATTATTTTAAAGGAAATTTTTTTATGGAAATTCAAACCATTTTAGAGAAAATTCATCAAACACCCATCACCAAAGGGCAAAAAGTAGCCGTTGCCTTTTCTGGAGGACTTGATTCCTCACTAGCTATCGCATTGTTAAGGCATGTGTATCACGCCAGAGAGATTGTCCCTATTACCATCGATGTGGGGCAAGGGGATGCAGAGATGCAAGAGATGCATCAAAAATCACAAGCATTAAACATTAAGCCGGTCATTATTGATGCGAAAGCGGAGTTTTCCCAAAAGTGGCTTTCAAAAGCAATTAGGGCGAACTCGGACTACAATGGTTATCCTGTCTCTACTTCCATGACCAGACAGCTGGTAGCGAAGCTAGTGGCGCTTGAAGCCAAGAAACAAGGGTGCGACGCCATTCTTGAAGGGTCAACTGGCAAGGGAAACGATCAATACCGGATGCATAATGTGTTTAAACTGTTTGCTCCTGAGCTGGATATTTTAGTCCCGGTACGGGATTTTAATCTCACCCGGCCAGAAGAACAGGCTCTATGCGCGTACTGGGGAGTGCCGGTTAATGAGCAAATCATTGGAGGTGACGACAAAACTTTGTGGTGCCGGTCAATCGCTTCAGGCGCCATCGACCTCAACCAAGCGATTCCTGATGATGTGTGGATGTGGAGGATTCCGCCTTATCAAGCTGGAGAACAAGGCATAGAAATCAAATTGCAGTTTGAGTCAGGCATTCCTACAGCCTTGAATGATCAAGCGATGCCATTGGATCAATTGATTGCCGAATTAAATGTTTTGGCTGGCAGCCAAGGGATAGGGCTGATTGATATGTTTGAGGATGGCATCATGGATCTAAAGAGTCGCGAGATATATGAAGCTCCCGCCGCGCATGTCATTCTCAAGCTGCATCGGGATTTGGAGCAGCAGTGTTTAACGAAGGAAGAGATTCAATTTAAGAAAGTGATCGACGCCCAATGGGCCTATCAAGTGTATCACGGATTGTGGTTTTCGCCTTTAAAAGAAGCGTTGGATGCATTTATTTTACAGACCCAAACAATGGTCTCAGGAACGATTAAAGCCAAGCTTTATAAGGGGAATATAGAAATCGTGTATCGGGAATCTGATCATTCGCTATTTGCGCCAGAAATCCGGTCCATTAAGAGTGTATCTTTTGACCAACGCTGGTGTGCGCACGCTGCCAAAATTCGGGGGCTTCCTTGTGAAATTTTGGCTAAACGAAATCAGATAACATTGACTACATAGCAGACACAAAGAAAATTTGGAGTGCAGTAACAAGTTACCGCACTCCAAATTTTTCTTTTCTTTGTGCCTTCATTCTTTATTGACATAATTGTCTAATTTAGACTAAAATGTATTAAAAGGAAGTTTTTATGACGGATCTTGAACTCTATTTCCCGGTGGCCCAGGCGATCCACATTCTTCTTCATCCGCATGGAGAAGTGGTGGTTCACAATCTTAAAACCGGAAAAATTGCCGCGATCTATAACAATTTTTCGAAACGGAAAGTGGGAGATGAATCGCTGATTGAAGAGCTTGCCGATTACACAAAACTCCCCGACGTGTTTCCTCCTTACACGAAGACCAACTGGGATGGCCGTCAGCTGAAATCGGCGACCGCAACGTTGCGCGATAAAAAAGGCACTCCCATTGGCCTCCTATGCATCAATCTGGATGTTTCTAGATGGGAGGATTTTCGCCTGCTTTTAACGCAGTGGCTTAGTAATCAAAATCAGCCGGAAGTGCTATTCAAGGATGATTGGCGCGAAAAAATCAATCTCTATGTGTCCGATTATTTGAAGAAAGAGGGAACTGTGCTCAAAGCGCTATCCAAAGAGAAGAAACAAGAGCTGATCAAAGCCCTGCATCGCGAAGGTGCTTTTAGAGCCAAAAACGCAGCCACCTATGTCGCTGATGTACTCGATCTTTCGCGGGCAACCATTTACAATTACTTAAGGACTGCCGATGAAATTGCCTGAATTTAAACTAGAAGAGTTTTGGAAAACCTACGAGTTTACCGCACCCTATCTATTGTGCTGTTCCGATGCCGAAACCTGGAGCCTTCAAGAAATTGTGTCGATGGCCGATCCTGAAGCGAAAAAATTATGGGAATCCCTTCGCTTAGGCTATACGGAGTCGCCTGGACATCCGCTGCTGCGCCAAGAAATTTCTCAACTTTACTCCACACTGAATGCAGATCAGATCCTGACCTGCGCAGGCGCTGAAGAGGGGATCTATTGCTCCATGCGTGTATTGATCGAACCAAACGATCATGTAATCGTCATCGAGCCGTGCTACCAATCGCTTATCACATTGGCGCAGTCAATGGGTGCTGAGGTGACCACAATCCGGCTTAAGCCGGAAACACAATGGAAATTGAACCTGGAAGAAGTCAGGCAAGCGTTTCGTCCTAACACCAAGCTGCTGATCCTTAATTATCCCCAAAATCCCACGGGAACGTTGTTAGACCCCATGGTTCAAGAAGGGTTAATCGAACTCGCTCGAATCAGCGAAGCCTACATTTTTTGTGACGAAGTTTACCGTTATATGGAGGTGGAGGAATCAATGCGTCTTCCGTCGCTAGCCGACGCATATGAAAAAGGGATTGCATTGAATGTCCTCACCAAATCGTTTGGATTGGCAGGTTTGCGAATCGGATGGCTAGCAACGCGCGATCCGATCCTAAAAAAGATAAGCTCCTACAAACTCTACACGTCGATTTGCAATAGCGCTCCCAGCGAAATTTTAGCGATCATCGCTCTGCGCGCGAAAGCGCACCTTCTCGGACGGAACCGACAACTGATGCTAGCGAATTTGCAACTTCTCGATCACTTTGTAGAACGCAATTCAAAATCTGTCTCTTGGATTCGTCCGCAAAGCGGGACGATCGCTGTCTTGAAATTGCTGCTGCCGATATCGGTCGAAACTTTTGCTCAAGATCTTGTCAAGACACGAGGCGTACTCGTGATGCCTGGTTCTGTGTTTGATTTACCGGGAAATTTCTTTCGCGTTGGTTTTGGCAAACAGAATATGCCTGATATCTTAGGCCGGTTTGAAAAATATCTACAGTTGGAGGCCTCCCACCATGCAACAGCTCATTGATCAAGCAGCAAGTGTCCTAAAAGGACAGATCCGAACCACTCCAATCGAATTTTCTGCTAAGCTATCGACTCTTGTTGGACAGCCCGTTTATTTAAAACTGGAATGTTTGCAGCTTACCGGTTCCTTTAAAGTACGAGGCGGTTTGTTTTACTTATCGACGTTGAGTCAGGCTGAACGGGCGAATGGAGTGGCCGCTTGTTCGGCCGGTAATCACGGTTTAGGAGTCGCGTTTGCAGCCAGGCAGCTACAGGTTCCCTGTACCGTTTTTGTTCCCAAGCAAGTCGATCAAGCTAAATACGATCAACTAGTCGAGTTAGGGGCCTCAGTCATCAAATCTGACTTTATCGGCTATGATGATACTCTAGCCTGGGCGCTGAATCAAGCGAAGAGCCTTAACGTTCCTCTTGTTCCGGCTTATGATGATTCGAGGATCATGGCAGCCAATGGAGGAACCCTGGCTGCGGAGGTACTGGAACAAGTCCCAGACGCGGTTCATTTCGTTTTACCAATGGGAGGGGGCGGACTGGCTGGGGGATTTTTAGGGTGCCTTAAGGAACGCAGGCCGCAGGCTAAAACAACCATTTGCCAACTCGCTGATTGTCCAGCGCTTCAATTGTCCTGTGAGCAAGGGAAGGCGATGACCTATATGCCGCCAGTCGAGACCTTAGCGGGCGGCTTAGAAGGAGGGTTGGGAGCTCAATGCTTTGATGTATTGAGGACACGCATTGATGAAATCGCACATGTAACAGAAGAAGAGTTAAAGGAAGCGCTGGCTTGGTTGTTGAAGTACCACCAATATCTGATTGAACCTTCGGCCGCCGTTGCGTTAGCAAGTTGCTTAAATGGCAGTATTAAACCGAAAGGGACGACCGTGTTGATTTTGACCGGACGCAATGTCGATGAAGCAAAAGTAAGGAATATCTTAGCGCGCCATGAAAATCATCACCCGTAAAGAAATTGAATCGGTCTTATGCATCCCTTCTGTTTTGGAAGCGATTGAACGCGGTTTTGTGGCTTATAGCTTAGGAGAAGCCGTCATTCCTCCCGTTGCCGCACTGCATTTTGATGCTCCCCGCGGCGATTGCCACATCAAGTATGGTTATGCAAAAAGCGGCCGCCACTACGTCATCAAGATTGCTTCAGGGTTTTACGATAACGATCAGCTTGGTCTGCCTTCTAATCATGGACTTATGCTCTTATTTGACAAACAAACGGGTGCGCCTGTGTGCGGATTGCTTGACGAAGGATTTTTGACCGATATTCGTACGGCTGCAGCAGGATCGATTGCCGCCAAGTATCTTGCACCAAAAAATGTTGAATGTGTGGGAATCATTGGAACAGGTGCCCAAGCGCTGTATCAATTAAAATGGTTAACCTTTGCGACAACTTGTCGAAAGGCAATCATTTGGGGGCGCGATCGAGAAAAAGCGAAAAAACTGACCCTCCATCCGGAATTGTGGGAGTGGAAATTAGAAGTTGTTCCTAGCATCGATCAACTGGCTGAACAGTGCCATTTAATTGTTACGGCGACCTCCTCTTCAAGTCCGCTGTTATTTGCTCATCAAATCCAATCGGGCACCCATATTACGGCGGTTGGTGCGGACGATCAAGGGAAGCAAGAGCTTGATCCAAAGCTTTTCGAAAAAGCGGACTGCGTGGTTGTGGATAGCCGCAGCCAATGCGCAGCCTTTGGCGATACAGCCTATGCGCTTCAGCAAGGACTTATTAGGTCTGAGAAATTGATCGAATTAGGTGAACTTTTGGCAAAGCCCTCTTTAGGGCGTATATCCGATAATCAAATTACCCTCTGCGATTTGACAGGAGTCGCCATTCAAGATTTACAAATTGCCGAAAGCATTTATAATAAAATCTTCTAAGAAGTAAATTTGTTACGTCACCGTAAATTTCAAAGCAACTTAAACAACTAAAATGTAATGTGCATCCTATAAGCTTCACTAAACAGGATTGTCATGGACGCAGCCGCTGTTTTATTAGATTCTACCCGCCAGACTTCGTTACTGCCGCTTTGTTTTGAAAAGAAAAAAATCCTGCTCAGCGTGGGGAGATATTTAACCCTCCCAGATCTATTTCATGCATCGCAAGCTTGTCGTAAATGGCGAAGGTTATTCGCAGATCCTGATCTTCGTCTCGTCGTAAATGGATGTGTATTTATAATTGCTTATTCAGATAGTCGCGAGATGACCCAGCCATTCCTATTTTGCGGGAATACCAGAGTTGAAAGCTATTACAGTACACTTGAGTTTTACCATCATAAAACAGTAACCCGTTGGCGTCACGAAGAACTGACACCGATCGATCGAATCTTAGCTGTATGGCAAAATCGCTTATACTATTCCTGCGTCGGACCGAATGTCTCAAAAATGTTAATCTTTGATCCGAAGACCGGTCAGTTGTTGAGTACCTATCTAGAATACACTCCCACTTTTTGGGATCTTATTGCGCGTAACATGAATCATGTATTTGAATCAGGAGAATACCTGATCGCCAAATGTGAGAAGTGGGTAAAAATTTGGTATCGCAATCATGCAAACCCTATCGTACAACTTCCATTTCCAGAATATTATCGCTTGCACGATGCAGTCATTTCAGGCGATAGGCTTACCCTTAGCGCGATGCAAAATGATAAACTCCTAAAAATATACGAATGCAATTGGAAGACAGATCACTCTCTTACGCTTGTTTATGAATATGGCACCCATAACCGTAGACGATCAAAAACCTGCTTTGTCAAAACAACAGGGCAATTTATTTGCATTCATAATGGTAAGCAATGGGAATTCGTCTTCAAGCGTAGATATTTTAAGCTGCCTCCCGAATTTAAAGATGTGCGGGGAGTTGCAGCCGTGCCTAATCGATTGTTCATTGCTAATTTCGATGGTCAAATGGCCGAAATAAACACGGAAACAGGAGAGGCTAACTTTTTTAGTCTTCATATAGATAAAATTGTCCATTTAGAAGTGGTGATGGATCACTTCTTGCTAGCTATCACACAAGAGGGGTCGGTGGTTTTTACCTCTCTTAAAAAAGATTTTTTGCATGTTTTTCAGTTAAACTTAAACTTTCAACGTTTATTGCGAGAGGACTCCAATGCTTTGAATCCGTATGTACGGGTTGACGGAGCAAAAGTGTCGTTCTGGCAAAAAAATGGCGGGGCAGATTGTTGCATTTTAATGGATCTGAGGCGCCTATTTAATTAGAAAAGGGCGGCAAATTCGGCAATCGTGGGCCGGTTTTTGGGATTTAAATCGAAACATGCAAGCACCAAATCGACCTGTTCTTGCGAATACCTTCCCTCGCAATTTTGTCGAAACGTTTTAAAGTCGTCTTGAAAGATTGCAAGTGTGGGATCGAACTGACGGACATTCGCAGCAGCCAATGGCTCGGGTTTTCCAGCACATATTTTTTCCAGCAGCATGGGCCCGCCTTCAATCCCTTTTTCGGGATTTGGCGTATTCATCATCTGAAATAGAATCAATCCTAACGCCCACATGTCAGCACTTTGATGATATGCAACCCGTACCATCATATTGGTCGGATTGTTGTCCATTTCTTTCTCGATGGCGGCGGTTTGATTGTTCGTCATGCCCTCAGGAGGAATATAAGGAAGGGTGCCGATTTTTTTAATACCAACATACTTTGCAGGATTGGATCGATCCGGAAGCAAGGCATTATGCGCACTATCTAGGGGGTCTACAACAGTTCCAAAGTCACTGATCCTAGGCATTCCTCGGAACAGTAAAATATTTTCCGGCTTTAGGTCGCGATGCGCCATGTTCAAGCGATGAATTTCGTTTACTCCGCCGATAATCGCTTTCATCATCATCCCAGCTGTTTCATCATCCAAAGGCTTATCAGGAGGGATGACTTTGTGGGTATGCGGATCCACTGTAGCCAGTCGCTTCGTCAATCCTCCGCCATCCGCAAACGGATAAACGATTTGATCGGTTTCTTTAACGGCTGAAGTTGAGCTATCTTTTTCCTTCTTTTCGGGAGTGACCGCTAATCTTCCTTTAGCGATCGGTAAAAGCACGTTTCTTGCCCCCGCGGCTTTAAGTTTATCGACGGCATGGCTTTCATTATATTGATCAATTCGGTGTGCTTCGGTGTCTTGGAGCGGTTTTTTGGAGACAACAGTTTCTCCATACTCACTCAAATTACGTTTGGCTACGTTGAATCCGCCAGCCCCTAGCCGGGCTTCGTCTGCTTCCATCGAACGGTTTCCAAAACGTGTTTTGGATTGATATTCGACGATTTTTAACAGTTCATTATCACCGCTTTTAGCGATAAAGACCGAGCGGGAAAGAGTTCCCCCGCCAATATTGACCGCATGCCGAGAGAGCTTCACCATTTGATTTGGCTTTAAACTCTTCACTTTTTCCTGAGCCCCTATATTCTTTTGATTGGATAAGTAGGTTTCGACATATTGAATGATGCGATGGCTAGAACCGCGTGGATGTTCTAACGCTGCCTCATACGCAGGAAAATCCACCCGTGCATCGACATCTTTTTTGAGAATCACATCACGGTGCTTTTCTAATTCATCGGCCAGTTTTAAGCGTTCCTCTGCGTGGATTTCAGGTCTGCCGCTCGTGTGTTTAAATAGGTTGTCATGAATGACGAAAAGCACAATCCGCGTGGCTAATTTAATTAATTTGCGATCTGATCGGGAAAGGTGCGCAATTTGTTCGGGTTGAAGCTCGCCAAAACGGAGTTGGTAGATAATGTTTGTGAGTAATTTAGCTTGATTCAAGCCAGTCATAACTTCGTGTTCAGAACCCTGGACGTCATAGATATCTTGCAGCCGGTCGGTGACAACTTTGGTGACAGTCGCTCCCTTGGCAGGTTCAACCCTTACCGCCGGTTTGGTTTCGGTAATGTCAGTACTTAGATATTTACCTATACGCTCGTAATTATTATTAGCTTTTTCCATAAATCACCTAATAATTATTATAACATATTTAATATTGTTAATATATTTATTGAATGAGTATGATAGATGTATGGAAAGCTTATCCCCTCTCACACCTAGGCAAAAACCGCCTGAAAATCAGGCACCTAAGACTTTAGAAACCTTGCCACCCGAACTATTGGTCGAGATTTTTACCCATTTGCACTCCTTCTCAGACATGGTGAGCTGGGGTAAAGTATGCAAAAAATTCAGAAAGATCTTCTTGGAAGCACGCAATTGGGAGCATTCTGAGAGCTTTGAGAAACTGGTTCATGACTCTCAAAATGTGACCCTTAAGAATCAATTTTGGATCGTGCTTTCCTCCTTTGGGCATGGAAGCACCTTAAATTTTAGCCGTGAGTTGGCAACGTTGTTTTTCAACGATGCCAATGATGATGTTTTGTTGAGTTGGATGAGTTCGGCAGGGAAACGCTATAAATCTTTTATCGACCTGTTGATTCCAGAAAAATTAAATCGTAAAAGCATTAAAAGTTGGGCGCCATTTTCAAATGAACGTCAGTATGCTCCAGAGCAGATCATCCTTCCGCTTCGGATGTTGCAAAACCTTGATTTATCGGGGACGCAAGACTTAAATGATGAGGCATTAATCGGAATAGGAAATTTAAAAAGTTTAGAACGCCTTGTCATGGCTGCGCCCATTACGGAAAAAACGTTAGGGTTAATCTGTTCTTTGCCAGAATTAAAAGCATTGAGCTTGGATAATTGTTTTAAGATAAAGCCTGGGGAATTTAAAGCTCTTCAAGCCTTAAAAAAGCTTACTTCTTTTGTTCTTCAGCGTCATCGGACAGTAAAAAACGAAGACTTGCAATTTCTAAAAGAACTTTCCAGTTTAGAATCGGTGCAAATCGTCGGATGCAGAGGTATTTCATCCGAATTGAAAGAACAACTAGGCTCAAAAATCCGTGTGGACATTTCCTAAGCTGGTTTTCGAAAACCAAGAACAAAAGATAACAAGCTGTAGTGTTGTTCGTTCCACAAAATATTCCAGCCAGTTGTGATGGACATCTCTAAGGCAATTGCCCATTGCGTCAAGTCACTCACTTTGGCTTTGTCACTGTAGGAATGGAGTTTGAGGATTGCTAAAGCAATTCTTGTGATGATCCATACACTTTTATAAGCTGTTTCAAGGGTAGCTGAAAGTGAAGCGATGGCGCTAAAACCGCGCGTAAAAATCGTGCGTTGAGCCCATTTCCATGACCTTTCCCTGAATGAATAGCTTTTGGAGAGATCGATTTCTCCTTCCGTAAAACAGTGCTGCATTCTTTTGGTGAACGCTGTGGAGAATAGATGATTTAGCAAAAATTCTTGATCAAAGTAGAGATCTTTTGAATTTCGAGTGATTTGAAATTTTGTTGAATCATGGGAGAGTACGTATGTTTCAGGATCGTGGAATGCAAAGGCGATCGCCCGGACAACACGATCTACGTTAATTTGAAAATTATTTATGTCTGTATATTTTAAAACGGTATGACAAGATAGATGGCAAATCGTCATACGCACACTGTACCAAATGGCACAGATGTTCATTTCGATGATTCCTACAGGAATTGTTGCAATAAGATAGAAATGCTTCGCACTGAGAAGCGGAATATTTCGAGGAGATGTACATGCTCTGTTATAAAGAATCTCAGTTATCATATTTACCAAATTTTATTATATTAATAAATAGTAAATAATTATAAACGGTTATCTATAATAAGTCGACCTAATTTTAATTGTTTTTAGCTAAAATTGGAAAACTGTATAAATATTATTTTATGCTTAAAAACAATTTCTACGATGCGATTGTGATTGGATCAGGGCCAAATGGCCTTGCGGCTGCGATTCAATTCGCTCAATCGGGATTGTCGGTCGCTCTCTTCGAAGCGCGCGATACAGTTGGCGGCGGCATGCGGTCGGCTGAACTTACTTTGCCTGGATTTACCCACGACGTATGTTCGGCTATCCATCCATTAGGAGTGGGTTCTCCCTTTTTTCGTTCACTGCCGCTTGATCAACATCAGCTTGAATGGATTCATCCATCAGCGCCGCTAGCCCACCCCTTTGACGAGGGCTCGGCACTTTTGCTTGAGCGATCGGTTGAAGAGACAAGCAAAGCCTTAGGAGCAGATGCACAGGCTTATGTTCGGCTCATGGAGCCATTCACGACTCAGTGGGACAAGCTTGCTGATGATGTATTAGCACCTTTGCATGTTCCAAAACATCCGTTGTTGATGGCCCGGTTTGGTTTGTTAGGGGTAAGGTCAGCAGTAGGGCTAGCTAAAAGCCGGTTTAAAGAAGGACGCACACGCGCCCTGTTTGCTGGACTTGCCGCGCATTCTCTGCTGCCGCTTGATCGAGCACTTACTGCCGCTTTTGGATTGATTCTGGGTACACTGGGGCATGCGGTCGGATGGCCCCTGCCGCGCGGCGGATCGCAAAAAATTGCGGATGCACTAGCGGCGCACTTTCGTTCGCTTGGCGGGGAGATATTCACTGAAATTTCAATAGAGCATCTGGATGCACTTCCGTCATCCAAAGTGATTCTTTGCGATACCTCGCCAAAGACATTCCTGAAGATCGCCGGCGATCGGCTGCCTCCCGGATATAAACAAAAGCTTGAACGTTACCGGTATGGTCCGGGGGTATTTAAAATGGATTGGGCGCTTAGTTCTCCCATTCCCTGGAAAGCAAACGAGTGTTTGCAAGCAGGCACGGTGCATTTGGGCGGCAGCATGGAAGAAATCGCCTCTTCAGAGTGCCAAGTAGGTAAGGGGAGGCATCCAGATAAACCCTATCTCATTTTGGCTCAGCCGAGCTTATTCGATCCTTCGCGCGCGCCGGCAGGCAAACACACTGCCTGGGGGTATTGTCATGTTCCAAATGGATCCGCATACAATATGACAGACCCTATTGAAGCGCAGATTGAACGGTTTGCTCCCGGATTTAAAGATTGCATCTTAGCGCGTCATTCGATGACAACGACTGATTTAGAATCTTATAATGCCAACTATGTCGGCGGAGATATTAACGGCGGGATGCAAGATATCTATCAGCTCTTCACCCGGCCAGCGGCACGCATCGTCCCTTATTCCACACCGGTCGAAGGTCTTTATCTTTGTTCAGCTTCAACACCTCCCGGCGGCGGCGTTCATGGCATGTGCGGTTATCATGCTGCCCGCGCAGCCTTAAAGCAGTGTTTTTCGTCATAACCAGGTCCTGTATGTCTTGTGTGTCCTGTTGAGACAATTGCAAAAAGAATGCTGTTTCGTATCCGTATTAATCTGTTATTCCGAATCTTCGTACGCGTGCCCGCGTGCGTGCCCGTGACCGATCCGAATCCGAAATGCACAAGGAGTTAGAGAAAATGAGCGATAATTCGGAAAAGAAAATGAACTGAAGACGGAATGCGAAAAGGGTAGTCGGAAACGGATCGGTCACGAGCACGCACGCGGGTACGGGTACGAAGATTCGGGAAAGAACTAAAGACGGATGCGGAAAATGACTTTTTGATTTATGCAATTACTCTGTTTGTCCTGGTCCGTTATCTAACCTCTTCGGGAATGTACTCTTCTATCACAGGAAAATCTTTCAGCTCCTTTTCAATCGCTGCATTCAAGAAATTATGCACCCACAAATAGACATCATTCTTGCGTACAAGGCGCCTCATCTTTCGC
>JAGVLX010000053.1 GCA_020054065.1 Parachlamydiales bacterium
ACTCTATCTCAGCAGCCTTTACCGTCAGACTGCGGCGAAAGTTGAAGAAGCCACTATCCATGTAGAGGATATCCAAGGGCCTATTTTGTTGATTGCGGGACTTGATGACCGCTATTTAGGATCCGCCACCCTCTCAGGACTGGCATTCAACCGCCTTCGGCAAAAAGGGTTTAAGCACCCATTCGAACTCATTGTGTATAACGGCGTGGGCCATACACTGGGACCAGGATTGCCCTATACACCCACCACCTCGTTGATCGATCCGATGGGGCCGAATGATGCCATCTATTTTTTAGGAGGCACCCCCTATGATACCGCTGCTGCACGTGTGGACTCGTGGGTGCGGATCAACAAATTTTTAAGCGAACAATCGCGGCGCGTCTATAAAGAGCCGGCACCAGAGAAAAAAGGATAAACACGCATGAAAGAGGAAAAAATTGTCCTCACAGGCAACAATCTTACGCTTGACCAGCTGGAGCCCATTTCGCGTGGAGCGGATATTGAGATCGCCCCCTTTGTGCATAAAAGAATTGACGCCAGCCGCAACTTTGTCAAAAAATTGGTTAACGGTAAAAAACCGATCTACGGAGTTAACACCGGATTCGGTCACTTTGCCAACACCAAAATCAAAACCCAAGATTTGCTTAAGCTTCAATCAAACATTCTAAAGAGCCATGCTGCGGGAAATGGAAATCCGTTAACCATTCCCGAAACGCGCTTGGCGATGGTTTTACGGCTTAACGTCCTGGTAAAGGGGTATACCGGGGTCAGATTCGAACTCTGCGAGGCGCTGCTGAACCTGATTAAGGCGGAGATCTATCCCATCATTCCGGAATTAGGATCGGTCGGCGCGAGCGGGGATCTCGCTCCGTTGGCACATTTAGCCCTGCCGCTGATCGGTTTAGGCGATGTGTATTACCGCGGCAAAATCGTCAGCGCCAAAAAGGCGCTGCAAAGCGCACGGCTGAAACCGATCAAATTAGCCGAAAAAGAAGGGCTTGGACTGATCAATGGGACTCAAGTCATGTTGAGTGTCGGAGGACTCGCTTTGATGCGCGCGCGCCACCTGGTTAAAAAAGCGGATAAAATCACGGCACTCACTTACGAAGCGATGCAAGGCTCTCAAGATGCATTAAACCCTTTGATCCACAACAGCCGCGGCCAGATCGGTCAAATTTCATCCGCTCAAGCGATCCGTGAAGAGCTGATTCCTCCCTCTGGCAAACACACCACGATGAAAAGTAGGCGGCTGCAAGACCCTTACTCCATGCGCTGCGCACCTCAAATCCACGGCCCAAGCCGGGATGCGCTCAATTTTGCCAGCGGGATTGTTCAATCGGAATTAAATGGAGCAACAGACAATCCTTTGGTGTTTGTGGATCACCACTGCATTTTGAGCGGCGGGAATTTCCACGGCCAGCCTTTAGCGATGGCATTTGATATTGCGGCGATCGCTGTGTCTGAATTAGCGAATGTGTCGGATCGCCGTTTAGAAGTGATGATGAATCCGCACTTAAGCGGCCTGCATGCGTTTTTGACTCCGGTTGAAGGGGTGAATTCCGGCTATATGGCTGCCCAATATTTGAGCGCAGCCTTGGTCAATGAGAATAAAATTTTATCCCATCCCGCGATCACTGATTCTATCCCCGGCAATGTCGGAATCGAAGATCATGTGTCCATGGGAATGACCTCTGCACGCAAACTGCGCAATGTCGTGGACAATGCTCATCGGGTGCTGGCAGTCGAAATGTTAGCTGCTTGCCAAGCTTTAGACTTACGCAATATTGCTCCCGAAGGACGTGGCACGCGGCATACGTATGATATTTTGCGGTCGCTTGTTCCTACCTTAAATCAAGACCGGATTATTGCTGAAGATATTGCCCTCGCGATTGAAGCATTTAAATATATTTAGGAGTGACCAATGAACCTAGCACACAAGAAATGCGCTCCCTGTTCGGAGGGAGGCAAACCCTTAAAAGGAAAAGAGCTTCAACACCTCTTTAAGCAGCTTAAAGAAGGGTGGAACGTCATCGATGAACACCATCTAGAAAAAAGCTACGCCTTTCCTGACTTTGCGCACGCGCTCGCCTTTACAAATGTGGTGGGAGAGATCGCTGAAAAAGAAGGGCATCATCCTGACGTCTACTTAAGCTGGGGTAAGGTTCAGCTTAAAATCTGGACCCACAAAATGGATGGGTTGTCGGAAAGTGATCTCATTTTGGCAGCCAAATGCGATGAAGCGTTTAACGATTATCAGGTCAAAACAGCATGCTTTTAAACGCAGAGCCATTTCTCGATATTTATGCGAAACATCCAGAGTATCGCGCGCCGCATGGCACAAAACTCAATGCGCTTTCCTGGCAAACGGAAGCCCCCTTGCGGATGCTCCTTAACAATCTCGACCGGCAGGTAGCAGAAGATCCAGAACACTTAGTCGTCTATGGCGGACTAGGGCAAGCGGCGCGCAATCCCGAAGCGCTACAAAAAATCCTTGCCGCCCTATTGACCCTCAAAGAAGATCAAACCTTGCTGATCCAATCGGGAAAACCGGTGGGGATCTTAACGACGCATGCCGAAGCCCCCCGCGTATTGATTGCCAACAGCAACCTTGTGCCGCAGTGGGCAAACTGGAAAACGTTCAATGCGCTGCGGGAGCGCGGTCTCATTATGTATGG
>JAGVLX010000116.1 GCA_020054065.1 Parachlamydiales bacterium
TGGTTGAACAGAATAAATTGTCCTTAGATATCCCCATCAATGCCCTATTATCTGAAAATGACTATCGATTAATTGGAGCAGACGAACGGTACATTCGTGACCTTCATCAAACCCAAGAAGGGTTGTATACATTTATCAGAGAACTTCAGAAAAATGACTCGATTACCATCAGACATTTGCTGACCCACACTTCAGGCATTCAAGATGCCCGTGAGAAGGGTATACATTTTGATCCTTCTAAATTTGGAGAACACCATTATTCCAATTACGGTTACCAACTTCTCGCAAGGATCGTTAGCCAAACTGCCAAGATGCCGTTTCAACAATACATTTCCCAGTCGGTTGCGATGACTTCTGCAAGGCCTCAACATGAACCCACTCCTTTGCAAAACAGCACCGGGTGGATGATTCCCTTAAATCCTAACGATCCACAAAACCGGGCTCCTGATCCCGATGGAAATGGATGCTGGTGGATGACAGCGAAGCAACTGCATCAATTTGGCGCGCAACTTCTCCAAAATGAACTGGTATCAAAGAACATTCTAAACCATATGCTCACTCCTTTAGTGGAAAGACGTCCTGGAGAATATCAAGGTTTAGGTTTTCTGATTCTTGATGGAACTCCTCGAGCTTTTTTACATTCAGGTTCTATGGAAGGCCGGTCGGCGCAATTTTTAGTTGTAGAAGGGAAGCATCCTCTGGTCATGACGGTACTTTCCAATACCAATGAGGGTGGAGCGGTCATTGATGGGGTTCTTAATATAGTGGTAGGCAAAAAGGACGTGCCTCCTCCACTAAGCGATATAGTGGCTAATCAAAATCTTTATCAGCGGCTCGTTTCAGCGACCAGTCCCGAACGATTGAAACAAATCCTAGAAGAATCCAAAAAACCGCCCTATATTTATGAACTGATGGCTAATGAGCTTGAAAAAATCGATCCAAATAAGGCGAATTTAATTCGTTCTTTCGTTTCTAATCTTGGAAACTAAATAGAGGGGAAAATTATATACATTTCCATCTTGCTTCAAATTCATTGCTGACGTTCGAAGTAATTTAGAAGGATTATATTTTTTAGCGTATTCGATTAAGCTCTTTTTTTTCTGACTTGCTCCAGCCTTCGCTTCTAAAGGAAAAATCTCATGGTCTTCTTCTACCAGAAAATCAATTTCCGCAATGCCCTCACTTTTCCAGTAATAAGGCTTTATGTCTGCGCTTGCGATCAATTCTTGAAGGACATAGTTTTCTGTTAGCGAGCCTTTAAACTCCGTAAATAGCTGATCCCCTTCGATAATTGTTTGAGGTGCTAAATGACTTTGAGCTCCCAGCAAGCCGACATCAAATAAAAAGATTTTAAAAGTTTGATGGTCAGCATACGCACTTAAGGGGAATTTAGGTGATTCTACAAGATAATTTTTATAAATAAGCCCAGCATCAACAAGCCACTGAATTGCGTCTTCATAGTCTCTTCCGCGTGAGCTTTTTCTAATTGCTGAAAAGATAAATTTCTTATTTTCTTTAGCCAGTTGTCGGTGAACTTGTTCCCAGACCGACGTGATTTTTATCATTTCATGCGCTGGTGCATGTTTTGAGAAATCTTTTTCATATGCATTCAGAATTTCCCATTGAACTTCTCTGACTGTATTTAATCTGTCGTTTTTAACATATGTGGCAACGGCTTCTGGCATTCCGCCAACAAAATAATAAAATTTTAGGATGTGAATGAGTTTTTCATGCAGGGGAGTAGGAAGTGGATCGTATCCACGATATCCTTCTAAATATTCGCGTGTCTTTTGCTCTCCTAGCGCTGTGAGAAATTCAAAAAATGATAAGGGATATAAATGCAGGAAATTAACTTTTCCTACCGGAAATCCTTTTGATCCTGCTGTTTTAACACCTAACAACGAGCCAGCTGCCGCAACATGATATTGATTGGCATCTTCGTAAAAGTATTTTAGGCTATTCAGGGCTTTCGGCGCGTTTTGAATTTCGTCGAGAATAATTAGGGTATTAGAAGGTTCGATGTCTACATTTGTGTGGATGCTGATTAACTTAATGAGTTCTTTTGGATCTAGGGTGTCTTCAAAGTACCGGCTAAGTTTTTCATCTTTCTCGAAATTAAGATAGGCTGTCTTTTCATAAAAATTTTTGCCGAAATATTTAAGAGCATAGGTTTTTCCAACCTGTCTTGCCCCATTCAAAATTAATGGTTTTCGACGTGTTGATTTTTTCCAGTCTTCCAATCGATCGTAGACGTCTCTTTTCATACCCGTTATTAAAACAAAATTTGGCTTGAAAAACAAGCTTTCGTTAGGAAAACGTGAATATTTTACATTTTTTCGTTCGAAAAACGTGTTAGATCGTCACATTTTTCGTTGGAAAAACGTGATTTGCCCGCCAATTTGCCTATTCTTCCTGGCATGCATTAGGGCAAGGGCAAGGGCAGGGCAGGGGTAGGAATATTAAGAAATTTATTAAATATTGAATATTTAAGCGATTTATTGTTATAATTATTTTTAGAGGGTATAGATAATTAACCCTTATAATGTAATTTTTTAATTAGGCTTATTATGGCTGATGCAACCCCTGTATCAAACGTTGAGGGTAGCGACGAAGTTCAAGCGACCAATACCCCTAATAATACGGTCCAAACCCCCCAAGGCAGTACCGGAACTTATAATGGCTCCCTTGGCAGCATGGGCAACTTACAAGCCCAATATCCAGAGTTTTACCGGGCTTTAATGCAAGGGATGGCTTGGAACTGCATTAAGGAACAAGAACGCTATAACCGGCACTTTAAAGAGATCCTTCGCTACGGTTCACGCCAATCGTAATCTTATTGACAGACAGTGAGTTTTACCTTTATCTTGGTAAAATAACTGTCTTTTTTTATGACTTTTGACCCCCAAATGCCATCCATTCAGCTTTATCTGGGCTATCCAGTTTCCCCTCAATTGCTGGCCGAGATGCACTCCACTAATCCGGAGCTGCTGCGCCAATTTACGCACGGCGGAGCCTACCTTCAAGAGATCCATTTTCAAGGCACCACCTACTTGGCGAAACCAGTCGATCCTCATCCCACCCTTGCTACCTTGGACCTGCTAGAAATGAACATCTATAGCTTGCTCCAAAAGCTATCGTCCCGTTTTCCCTTTCATCAAACTCCCATGATCCTGTTCGCAAAAGTTTAATGATGATGGAAAACGAATCGATTATCATTCAATCTGCTGAAGCCAACGAACGGCTGGATAAAATTTTAACCAGCCGGTTTAAAGGGATTAAATCGCGCACCTATTTCCAATATCTGATTGAAGAAGGTTTAGTCCTCCTCAACGGCGACGTGGTCAAAAAACGGACTATCCCTAAAGAAGGGGATGAGGTTGAAATCAACTTCGTGCTGACTCCGGAAATCGAACTCAAACCCGAACCGATCCCGCTCGATATCCTATTTGAAGATCAGGATTTAATCGCCATCAACAAACCGGCGGGACTCGTGGTCCACCCAGCGGTGGGCAATTGGTCTGGCACCTTAGTCAATGGATTGCTCTATCATTGCAAAGAGTTGCCTGGCGGCGGTGAATCGCTGCGTCCCGGCATCGTCCATCGTTTAGATAAAGATACATCGGGAGTAATCATCGCCGCCAAGCATGTGGATGTTCAACAAAAGCTGACCGCCCTGTTCGCCTCGCGACAGATGAAAAAAAGATATTTGGCGATTTGTGTGGGAAATCCTGGCAATCAAACTTTTACCGGGCCGATCGGACGTCATCCGGTCCACCGGCAAATGATGGCCATCGTGGAACAGGGCAAGCCCGCCATCACCCACTGCAAGGTGATCAAAACAGACAAACAGCTGACTCTTGTTTCCATCGAATTGGAGACAGGGAGAACCCATCAAATCCGCATCCACCTTAAGCATAATGGAACCCCCGTCTTAGGCGACCAACTTTATGGGAATCGTTCGCTCAATGAGAAATTTGCAGTGGAAAGACAGTTGTTACATGCTCATTCTCTAGAGTTTACGCATCCGACTACCCATAAAATTTTGAAAATCGAAGCGCCGATTCCGCCGGACATGCGTGACATTATCAAAAAATATCACTTAAATGCTTAATAATAAGTAGATTAATTGAAAAAATTCCTATATTAGTTTTACTTGAGTATAAAATGAGGAATCGGCTAATCTTAGATTGTATCCGTATGTTTTTTGATGCACTGTCATCTGGATTTTTTATTTATACACCATTGGAAAAGGGGATCGCGCCATGAAGGAATTTGTAGCTTACATTGTGAAGAACTTGGTCGACCATCCTGATAAGGTCAAGATCAACGAGATCGGAGGCACACAAACCCTGATTATCGAACTGTCCGTAGAAAAATCGGATATCGGGAAAATTATTGGCAAAAAAGGGAAAACAATTAACGCGATAAGAACATTGCTCATGTCTGTGGCGAGCAGAAATGGTATTCGAGTCAATCTTGAGATCATTGAAGAAGACGGCACGCCGCATAACGTTTAAAGAGATCGGACTGAACAGGATTCGAACCTGTGACCACCCGCTTAGAAGGCGGGTGCTCTATCCACTGAGCTATCAGTCCGTAAAAAGATGTCTTTTATGCTATCCAAATGACCCCTTAAGTTCAAGCATTTGTTTTTATAAATCCCCTCTACGCTCGCGGTGTTCTGTTTTGGTAAGTTCAACCATTTTACCAAAAGAGAACGGGCGATCATAGAGGGGTAGAAATTTCATGGCCTTGAGATAGATTATGTTTGTGTATGTAGGAGTCGGCAGCAATCTAGGAGATTCGCGCAAAACCGTCTCGCAAGCTTTGCAGGCCATCGCGCAATTGCCGGACACGACATCGTTTGCCGCGTCGCGGCTCTACCTGACCGATCCAGTTAGCGACATTCCTCAAAATCGGTTTATCAATGCGGTGTGCCGTTTCAAAACGGAATTTACGCCTTCCCGCCTTTTTCAAGAACTCGAACAGATTGAAAGACAGCTCGGAAAGGTGCCAAAACCCAAAAACGCTCCGCGGCCCATCGATTTGGACTTGTTGGTCTATGGAGATTTTATTTTAAATGAGCCGTATCTGCAGGTCCCCCATCCTGAGTGGACAAAACGATTATTTGTTTTGCGCCCTTTGGCGGATCTGACTTCTGTCGTCAAGATTGGAGAAATCGTTTATGATATTCCCCAGATGATCTTTGAGTTATCAGCGGCCAGTAAGCATACTGTTGATATCAACAGATAAACCACAGAAGCACATAGGAAATCACAAAGATGACCAGGATAACCAGGATAGGAGAATGGATAAAAAGAACTGCAATCATCGTTTGTTCCGATCCTGGTTATCCTGGTCATCTTTGTGATGTTATCTCTGTGCCTCTGTGGTAAAAAATTGTAGGAGACCGAAACGATGCATAACGTACCTGTAGCAGATTTTTTTGTGGGAGAAAACGAACCTTTAACTTTGGTCTCAGGACCCTGCGTCATTGAAAGTGAAGAACATTGTTTGAAATGTGCGGAAGAGTTAAAAAAAATCATTGGAAGATTCCCAGTCAATTTCATCTTTAAGGCTAGCTACGATAAAGCAAATCGTTCTGCACACAGCTCATTCCGCGGAGTGGGGATTGACAAAGGCTTGCAGATTTTGGTACGGGTGCGCAAAGAGTTTGGCCTGCCGATTGTGACAGATGTGCATTCTCCGGAAGAAGCCACTACCGCAGGGGCAATCTGTGATGTCATCCAGATCCCAGCTTTTTTATGCCGCCAGACTGATTTGTTGTTGGCTGCGGGTCAAACGCAGGCTGCGGTCCAGGTCAAGAAAGGGCAGTTTTTAGCGCCGTGGGATGTCGGCAACATCATTGAAAAATTGAAATCGGTCGGCAATGAAAAAATCATCTTAGTCGAACGTGGAGTCAGTTTTGGCTACAACACGTTGGTCAGCGACATGCGCAGCATTCCCATCATGCAAGGGTTTGGCTATCCGGTTTGTTTTGATGCCACCCACTCTGTACAGCAGCCGGGTGGATTGGGAAAAACGACGGGAGGGCAACGGGAATATATTCCCACGCTTGCTAAGGCGGCGGTGGCCTCGGGCGCCAATGCAATTTTTATGGAAGCGCACCCTGACCCAAAGAACTCAAAGAGTGATGCTGCATCGATTTTAGACTTTAAAGACCTGCCGGCTTTATTGGATACGCTTGTACGTTTGTATGAGATCGTGAACCCAAAAGCGAAGAAGAAATAAGGGAGAGTGCATTTGCAAAAGTTGCTGTGGGCAGGATTACTATTGTTTGTGGCCGTTTTTGGTTGGATGCTGTGGTCGCTGACTCGTACCTCTCCGCAAACAGTCCGGGAATATCAAGCGATCATTGCGCAAACAAAAGAAGAGGTGCAGTCGCCCCTCTATGTCAGCAACCAGCAGCGCGAACAAGTGGTGAAAGATATTTTCCTCATGCAGGAGTCTGGCAGGCTGCAGATGCATATCGTTTGTAAGGACTCTCGCATTGTGTTTGAAACGAACGGACGGGAAGCACAGCTGGTCGAACATTTGAAAGATATCCATGCATTATTTCAAGAAGAATTAGGCAATACCAATCACCGTCCCACCCAAATTGTGCAGGCGGTTCGAGCAAATGAAGGCACCTATAACTATCAACTGAATCGCTTTGTTACGGAAGATGTGGAGATTGCCCGTTATCTTGTGGACGGGCATCGGCTGCCGGATCAAGTCAGCGGCAAGCCTCTAATGTCGGGCCGGGCGAAGTCGGCTGTGTTCACGTTCGATGACACGTTTCAATTCACCGCCCAAAAAATGCGCGCCACCTTGCACACCCTGGAGAAATAACAAAGATGACCAGGATAACCAGGATAGGAGAATGGATAAAAAAATTTAGTTATTCTTTGCTCCTTTGCTTCTTTGCGATTAAAACTTTATCGCAAAGGTGCAAAGACGCAAAGAAATGCCATCATCGTTTGTTCCTATCCTGGTTATCCTGGTCATCTTTGTTATTTTATCTCTGTGCCTCTGTGGTGAAAATATGCGCATCACAGCCGTATCTGGATGTGGAAGCGCAAGATGTGCATTTTAATGGCACTACCTTAAGCCTTGGCGGCGACACACTCATTCAACATTCGTTGGGAACATTAAAAGCAAAAAAGTTTGTATTTATTCCCTCGGAAGATGCACAAAAGAAATTACTGACGCATTTGGTGCTGGAAGATGAAGTTGAATTTACGGCGAAAGACGGCTCGGTTTTTTCTTGTGCACTGGCCGATTTGGATCAAAATACGTTGTCAGGTCAGTTTAGGGGCTCTTCCGAGCAGCCCTATGTCACGTTTAAAGGGTTTTGGCAGATGCAACGTGAAGCTCAGTCCCTGCCACTCGAGCTGACCTGCCGCGAGGTGCGCATCACCTTGCAAACCGATCCTGAAACAGAAGAGATGACGCTTAAAGAAATTCAAGCCGATCGCGAAGTGACCATCCATTATGGAGCGCTCTACCAGATCACTTCCGACCAAGCCACGTTTTTAGGGCGAAATTCAAAACATATTCCCTCGACCTTTTTTGAAGATGGAGTGTTCACATTCACCCGCGCCACATTGACCAATGGCAGCGGCGACACAGTTTCATCGCGACGTCTGACGATCGATGCGGATCAGCAAATTCTGCATTTTGATCATCCACAAGGCCTGACGGCGATTGCCGCGGGCAACCAGTTAACATTCCATGCCCGCACGCTAGATTGGGATAGGCATCACAATACACTCGCTTTGAATGACGAGGCGCAGATCGAATTTAAGACCGGAGAAAAATTGAATGCTAGCAAGAAAATCGAACTGATATTCAAAGAGGTCGATGGGAAGCGGCATGTGTCTGAAATGACCGCTGAGGGGCTGATCCACGGGTCGATTCCTACTGAGGATCCTGCACAATCGATCTCGCTGCAGTGCGAGGGGACCGCGCGTTTGAACATTGGCTTACGCGTCTTGGTATTGGAAGGCAGCCCCGAACATCCCGTCATTGTCAAAAATAGTCTTGGCATTTTGCAAGCAGGGAAAATGGTGATCAAATTTGATTTTGAAAACAATAAACCGGTCCCGCAAACCGTTTCCTTGGAAGGCAATGTCAGGCTGCGCAACCACTCGGCTGTAGATCCCTCCCATCCCGGGCCCCTCGACCAATACGCGTTAGCCGACCGGGTTGAACTTGATCTTCGCCATCAACAGGCCGGATTTTATGCGGATCCAGGAAAGCGGATCTTATTTTTTGACCGCATCAATAACGTGAAAGTCAGCGCTCCCGAAATGACTGCCTATGTGCATCCGGAAACGCAAAAAGAGACGATCAAAGCGAAGGGGGATGTCCGCTTTTCTTTCTTGGACCATGAATTGGATATGATATCGCAAAGTTTTGATAATAAATCACATTAAGTTATAATGTTCCCATGAGTAAAAAACCTTGCCTAGAGCTGATCGATTTGGAAAAACGGTATGGCGGCCGCGCGGTCGTCAACGGACTCTCTTTCCAGGTGTTCCCCGGTGAAATCGTGGGGCTGCTCGGACCGAACGGCGCTGGTAAAACCACCGCCTTCTACATGGCGGTCGGATTGATCAAGCCCGATAAAGGGAAAGTCATTTTTAAGCAGGTCGATGTCACGCATTCTCCCATGCACAAGCGGGCCCGCATGGGGATGGGGTATCTGGCTCAAGAACCATCTGTCTTCCGCAATCTTACTGTCGAGCAAAACATCTTGTGCATCTTAGAGAACCTTAAACTCTCCAAAGGCGACCGAAAAGCCCGTCTAGAAGAGCTGTTAGGGGAACTGCACCTCGCGCCCTTGGCGAAAAAAATGGCAGGAGCTCTTTCGGGAGGGGAGCGGCGGCGCCTGGAAATTACCCGCGCTTTGGTCACTAAACCTTCGTTTCTCCTGCTCGATGAACCGTTTGCCAATATCGATCCGCTATCCATCTCTGAACTTAAGCAACTTATTGGCATTTTGGCTAAAAAAGAAATTAGCATCTTGATCACGGACCATAACGCCCGTGAAATTTTTTCCATTGTCGACCGCAGCTATATCGTCCAAGACGGAAAGGTCTTGCTTTCAGGAACTGTTGATGAGCTCATCCATAATGAGGAAGCGCGCCGCAGTTACCTTGGAAATGACTTTAGGATGTAAAATTATCTTAGTTTCGGCTATTCTGTTTCTATTAAAAAACATCACTCTTATGGAGAAATCATGACCACTGAAAGAACACTTTCCATTATTAAACCTGACGCCGTTTCCAAAAACCACATTGGCGATATCATTGCCCGTTTTGAAAAGAAAGGCTTGAAAATTGTCGCTGCCAAAATGGTTCAACTCAAGCAGAAAGATGCGGAAGGGTTTTACGCCGTCCATAAGGAGCGTCCATTCTATAAAGATCTCGTGTCATTTATGATTTCCGGACCCGTTTTGATCATGGTTTTGGAAGGGGATGACGCCATCAATAAAAACCGCGATATCATGGGAGCGACCGATCCGAAGAAAGCGGCTCCAGGCACCATCCGTGCCGATTTTGCGAAGACGATTGATGAAAACTGTGTACATGGTTCCGATGGTGTGGAGACAGCCAAAACCGAAATCGCCTTTTTCTTCAAACCGGAAGAAATTACGCAACGCATTCGCTAATGAGGGTGCTGCTGGTCGACAATTTCGACTCGTTTACGTATAACCTGGTTCATTATTTCGAACATCTGGGAGCCCAGGTGACGGTTTTAAGGAACCAGGTAACTCTGAGCGAATTGAATGCGTCCAGCTACACCCATTTGGTGATCAGCCCTGGCCCCGGGCGTCCAAGCCAGGCGGGCATTTCATCCAAACTGATCACCGAATGGGGCGGCAAACTTCCCATCCTAGGAGTTTGTTTAGGCCATCAGTGCATTGGAGAAGTGTTTGGCAGCACAGTCAGCCGAGCCCGACAGCCGATGCATGGAAAAAAATGCACTGTCAACCATACTGGACAGGGATTATTTAGGGGATTGCCGCAAAACTTTACCGTCACACGCTACCATTCCCTTGCAATCGAGGCGGAATCTCTTCCAGACACACTGGAAATCACTGCAACCAGCGATGATCACGAGATCATGGGCATAAAAGTCAAAGGAATGCCGATTGAAGGAGTCCAATTCCATCCTGAGTCGGTCACCACGGAATGGGGATATGAACTTTTAGGAAACTTTTTAAACAATTGAGGAGTTTATGAAACAGATCGTTCTTTATGTGATTGCAGGCTTAGTGGCATGCGTGCCGTTAACTGCAGCAGACCCGGTGCAAACACCAGCGCAAACCCACCCGGTCGTGATCGAGCGCACCCTGGCCATTATCAAGCCGGATGCGGTGAAGGCGAACCATATCGGCGACATCATCGCCCGTTATGAAAAAAATGGGCTGCAAGTGGCGGGATTGAAAATGGTTTTGCTCACTAAAGAGCGCGCGGCGGATTTCTACGCCGTCCATAAAGACCGTCCTTTTTATAATGATTTAGTGACGTTTATGTCTTCTGGACCGGTCGTGGTGATTGCGCTTGAAGGACCGAATGCAGTGGCTAAAAACCGCGAAATTATGGGCGCCACCGATCCAAGCAAAGCGGCAAACGGGACACTGCGAAAAGATTTCGGCACCTCGATGACGAATAATGCGGTGCACGGATCCGACTCTCTGGAGAACGCTCAAAAAGAGATCGATTTCTTCTTCAAAGCAAAACGCGTTTATAACCGTAATTAATTCAATGATCGTAACGGCCATCCCTTGGCCGTTACGTCTAGGATCCTTCATGATTGCCGATCCCACCGATAATTGTATTCCGGTTTTCGACCTGCGATTTCTTGATGAAGAGAATGACAATACTAAGCGGGTCCGTTTAAGACCGCCCGAAATCGACTGGAAAAGTTTGGTCACGCCATTTTTCCAACTGGTCTCGCAGGAACGGGGGAAAATTGAAAAACAACCGTTTAGGGAAAAGCTCATTCAATTAGTGATCGCCTATGATCGGTGCTGCAACCAGCAAACGACGATTTCATTTGCGGCGATCAATAAAATTTACAGAGAGATGATTACTTTTCGTAAAGGGCGCTTCCGTAAGTATCCAGAAACCCTTCAGTTTATCTTAAAACATGCTTCATTTGGATCCTTGTTCAGGCTCCATCAAAGGCGCGACGTGAGCGTCGAACACAGACAATATGTGGACAAGGTTCTCGCTCCCTGTTTGCTTAAGTCCCAAGGTGAGCCTCAGTTTGTAAGCAATGAATTATTTAAAACTTGGTTTTTAGCACGCTTGGTAGATACTGTGTCATGGATCGTCTTAGATCATTTAATGGTTAACCATCAAACCCTCTCTGAGGATGCAGTCAAGTCCCTGGTTGATGTTTCCCATCAACCTCCACAAAGAAAAGTGGAACCCCTGAAGCTCGCGCCTCTGATCCCCTGGCCTTATCCTAAGGCCAAGACAAAGTCTCTCCGACTCCCCGTCTCCTAAATAACAAATTTTATCTGATTATATTTTAGTTGGTAAGAATGTCTTAAATTCAATTCAAACACAAAGACACGAAGGCACAGAGACACTAAGAAATCTCTTCGTGTCTCTGTGCCTTCGTGCCTCTGTGTTGAATTTTTCTTCTAGTTATTTACCGATAGAGGGCCAT
>JAGVLX010000109.1 GCA_020054065.1 Parachlamydiales bacterium
ATTTCTATCCAACTGGGAAGGGCGTTGCTACCTGCTGGCATGGCTGGCGATTATCGCCGGTTTTGTCATGACCGTTATATCGTGGGTTGGCTTTTGCTCCGAATCATGTCTAGAAGTGCATAATTACCGCTATTTTGGCTTACACTTTGAAGCGATGGGATTTTCGTTTTTCATCTCGGCAGCGATCCTGCATGCACTATCGCTATGGTATGCGTGGGCCACTACTACTTTGGCGCTCTTAGCCGCCGGAGGTGTGGGCTCTGAAATCGCCTTTATCCTGATTCAAAAGTACACAATCGGCCACTTCTGCCCGGTCTGTTTATCTATCGCCACGATTGTCATCATTTTAGGAATTATTCTCGCGTTTCAAGCCTATTTTAGAAACGAAGATTATTTTGTCGAAGGTCAAGGGAGAGTCACTATGTTCACGTTATTAAAAGGGGTTTCATTAACCGTCGTCTTTGCTCTAGGATTTTTCCTGGCGCTGGTCGGAGTGTTTAAGCCTGAAAAATCGTTTGCCGATGGATCAGCCGATTTAGCCGACCCAGTCTTTGGAAACAAAAACAGCCCGGTCGAGGTGTATTTTATCAGCGATTGGTTTTGCCCCGCTTGCAAACGGATCGAACCTTACCTTGAACCGATTTATCCCAAAATCATGGAGAAAGCCTCTTTAATCTTTGTTGATAAGGCGATTCATCCTGAATCGCTCAATTACACACCCTACAACCTATCGTTCATGGTCAAAAATAAGGACAAGTACCTTCAGCTACGCAAGGCACTCGCCGAATTGACCAAAAAGACCAAAACGCCGACTCCTGAACAAGTGCAGGAGGCCATTGATCCAATCGGAATTAAGTATGTCCAGTTAAATTACTCCGATATCGATAGCGGGATGCGCTTTTTCCAAGGCATTGCCAATACTTTCGAGGTCAACATGACCCCTACAATGGTAATTGCTAATCGAAAAAGCCTAAAAGCCCGTAAGCTGGTCGGGAGCGAGATCTCCGAAGACAACATCATGCAGGCGATTGACGAAATGTCGAAATAATCAAAATAGTAATAGTTTATTTTTTAATCAATCCGCTCCTTATAATATTTATATATTTTAATAGATATTTTACAGTGTCTTAATATTAACCGTTTATAATCATTACCTTAATAACAAATAAAGGTGGATTGTAAATGGATTCTAATTTTGATGTCGTCAAGGCACCTATCCCACGTCCGGGATTGCACCCTGTAAAGACGGATTCCCATCCGGGAATTTTCAGCCGGATTTCAGGCATTGTGGCAAAGGGTTTTGAATATCTCACTAATGGCGCTCAACATGCAGTTGAAGCAGTCATCGACCAAGCATTTGATTTAAACGAATCATTTGAAAAACTGTTGACGACACCATTTACCTTTGCACGCAAAACTCACTCCTATATTGACGCCAATCCCTTTACGGAAGAAGAGCTGAAGCCCTTGAATGATTGTTTGCAAGATGTGGATAATCCTTTGTTCGGCGATAAAAAATTCCAAATGGAACAAATCGCATTATGTCAGCAAGCTCTTGCTGAGTTAGACAAGCTGACGCGCGGGCGCCCCGACACCTATGAATTTAGGGAACGTCTGATGGCGGAAATTCTGACTAAGCGCTTAGCCCATCTGGACCCGCCAAAAGGGCAGAAGTTCAACATTCCTTATTTCGGGAAAGATGGTAAGCCTTTAATGGTTGAGTTTGAAGTCACCCATAAAATCACTTTAGCCGATACCCATATTCCGCTGATTGTGTTGACTCCAACCAAACGTAATCTTGAGCCGATCGTCCTATTCCGCGGTACCGCACCCCATTTGTCCAGCCAGGGAGGCATGCGCTCGCTGCTCGAGAACTTGGATACCGAAGGGCCGGCAAGGGGAGTTTATGAAAAATCGTGGCCCCAGCTGAAAAAACTGATGGATCAGGTATGTCCGTCAAGTCTAGCCCTCTCGAACGTTCGTGTCATGGGATATAGCCAAGGATCAGTCATGGCTAAGCGTTTTATCGTCGATTTTGCTGACAGGGTTTCACAAAGGACGCCCTCGATGTTGTTTAACGGTCCGGGAATGGAGCCTGACTATAAAGCGAAGTGGGATGCGGTTAAAGCCAAACCGCCCGTGCAAGAGTATTTGATCAGCGGGGATATCATTTCGAAAGCTGGCCAGTTCTTTATGGGAGATCTCTTTGAGGTTGAGCCTAAAGAGGGGTCGATGTTAGATGCGCATCTTGGCACCAAGATGAACCACGCCGGATGGAAAATGTACCGCCTCGACAAGGATGCAGAAGAAAAGTGTTCTGTGCGTGCGGGAATTAACGCCATTCGGACTTCGGATCGAGTGAAATCGATCTATGACTTTGTGTTAAGCCGTGTTCATTATCTTGAGAAAATTGTCGCTCATACCGAACTGCGCCGAAATCAAATCTCGATCTATCGTCCCGCCCTGACCATGTCGATTTAATAGTTAACCACAGAGACACAGAGGAAACCAAAACTGTTGTTTTATCCTGGTCATCCCATACGCATCAGGCTAAGGAAGCATTTCCTATTTAGCCGAGCGCCAGCGAGGCTTTGGGAGTGCGGTGCCTAGGCACCGCTTTGGATTGATCTAAAAATCGTCTATAATTTTTAGTTTGTCTATTTTAAATCGATCAACCGATTTAGAAAAAGATATAGATGAACGTTCCTTAAACCAATTAGCTGAACACCACTTATAATCTTCAGCTATAGAGACTAGTCCATGCTTGACAGGATTTTTATGTACATATTTTAACCTAGCTAAGTAGGATTGTTGAAATGAAAGGTGTGTCTCCCAGTATTGATGCCAGATTTTTCTTCCCGGCGTCTCATCCATTTCATTAATAGCTATGGCTGCTGTGGTATGAAGCTTATTGATAAATTTTGATAGATTTGATGGATCTGCAGAACTGGCTATCAAATGATAGTGATTGGAAAATATAGACCATGCACTCAAACGCCAATCAAACTCCTTTGCGGTTTTGAAGAGGTTTTCTTGAAAATAATCTAATTTTTTTTCGCCTTTGAGAAAATGTTCTTTAGAATAGGTTCCCGCAGTGATCATATATACACCTTTTCGATCAAAGTAGTGCATGGGAGAATGCGGCCAATTAGACATGTAAAATAACTTATCATAAATAAGTTTAGACATGTAGATTTTTTTACCAATCCACAGCGGTGCCTAGGCACCGCACTCCCAAAGCCTCGCTGGCGCTCGGCTAAATAGGAAATGCTTTCTTAACCTTTAGTTCTTATTACGAGACAGCAAGTTTGATTAAATCGATGATCAAAGGCATCGCTTGAGTCAACGATTTTAACATCCCTTCGGCCATTGTATTGAGGTTACCCTCGATATCATGCGAGGAATCGGTAGAAAAAAATCCCGGTGCATCCGTTAAGGTTGACCGAATGGATTTGAAGATTGGATTGAGATCAGTCCGGATGGGATGATTGCGATGAATCCGAATATGCCAGTAGTGACATGCTGTCGCATAGTTAAATTGGTTCAGGGCTTCATGCAATGGACCTTTCAACCTCAATTTCTTTTGAAATCGGTCAAAGTGATGGTGGTGATTCCACAGCGGCCTTTTGTATTTCCGGATATAGAGGCTCATATATAACGCTTCGATGATCCATTGGATATTCATTAGTTCATCCACGTGGCTCAACAAAGTTCCCACAGTTCCCAATGAGGCGATCATTTCTAAATTTAAATCAAAACGGATCAACAAATCTCTCGCTTCTGTCAAGGGTAGAGCCGGGCACGCCTTTTTCTCATCAATGGGGTGGGTGCTCAAGTGCCCATTGAGCATCTGAATGCCAGCGGATAAGCATGAACGGATGGTGAGGATATCCTCGATAAAGGGACAATCTGATTTGATTGGAGTACTAGCGATGGTTAGATTGTTTTGAAGCCTCTCCCCTAAGAAAGTTTGCAAGGCATCAAAGTAGAGCGGGATTTTTTCAAATAACTGTTCTAGAACTGGGCGGTCAAGTTTAGAGAGTGCATCGCGAACTTTCAAACGTGTAAATCGATTTTTCAAGAGTTCAAAACACTGTTTATTTTCACGGCATAACGATGCAACCATTTGACGCAGCTCGATAGCGATCTCTTCTGTCATAGCGATCTCTTCTGTCATTTTGATATCGGGCTGGTAAAAATGGCGTGCGCAGCGGATTGCAGATTGACAGATAGACGCAGCCAACGGAACGTCATTCCCATAAGCAATCCCTAGCGTGAAGGGATAGCGGGAGATGGCGTGCCCCAGCTCATTGTCAGTGAAATATTTCATAAAAACAGCATTGCTGGATAAAGCTAGAACTTCCAGCTCGGCTGCTAATTGAGTTAGCCGATGGGTTTTAAATTTACGCTGCTTGTTAATCAGCAACTCTAGGTTGAGACACTGCTCTTCCATCAAATGGCGATGGAGAATATTTGCTGGAACCAAGTGGGATAAATATTTGTATTGCCCCTTCATCACCGCTTCAACACAAGCTTCCCATTTGAAAGCCGCGTATAGGGTATGTTCGATGGCTTCCAAAACCGTTTTTTGCGTGGAGGCAATGAGCCGTTTTGGAAAAGCCTGATGCTGAATGATCTGATTTTTATAATGGGTCAGCGCCATTTCGATGAATTTGATGCAAACGGTCAGGGTGCGGATGTGTGTGACATCTGCTACTCCGGTTTTTAAGGCTTCAGTATTTTTTGAAACCAGATCGACTAAATAGGCATATTTAGAGCGGCTTGGCACTGGCTGGGAACTTGGTGTTTCAACTTTAGGCTCAATGGGAAAGGGGATTTCTTCTTCGACAATCTCTTCAGGATCTTCAAACTCGGTCTTGGTTTCTTCTACGGCAACATCTGATTTGGGTTGTGTTTTTACTTTTCGCGTTTTGCCCGGCTGAATGTCTAAATCGCTCGCAGTAAGCATTCCCTTCCAGCTTTCATCCTCTACAACAACATTAGAAAATTCAGCGGCAAATAAACACAAACCATTATAAACGAAACAGATTGTTGAAAAGACGCATGTATGCGATAAGATCAACTTCTCACAGCTAGAGGACATGTCGTCGATCGAAGCCGGAAACTTTGTTTTCAACGCCTGTTCTAATTTGACCTTTGAATTTTCACGCATGGCTTCCATAAAAAGATCCATATCTGGTTTAACAACAATTTTGGAAGCGATATCGTTGTAATCAACGACGCGGCTCTTGCTTTGCAAATGAATCTTGAGCACGCGCTCGAGAAACATCAATTTTGTCCCTAAATTGAAAGCAAGGTTTCGCGTAAGATCATGCATGGGCTTGAAATAAGATGACGTGTCCAGATTATCCAATTCTTCGGTGATGCTCAAAAGCAAGTAGCGATGATGGGGGCTCGGAGGCTGCGTCTCCAGTTGTTTTGCCAATCGAGTTAACTTGTCTCTCAACGAATTAATTTTTTTATCGAACTGATGCTTGCATAAATCAATCGTTTTCTGGGTTTGCTTAAAATCTTCCACGAGCATAAGCAACTGATTTTTGGTCGGCGAAGTCGAAATGTGCTTATGCAGCTGCTCGAGCTGAATATGATTTTTCGTCATTAATGAAATGCATGCCATTAAGTGTTCCATCCCTTTCTTGACACTCTCGGCCATAATGTCTGCTGAAAAGGAAAGAAAGGAGAACGAATTGACTAGGATTAAATTCAGATAATTTAACCAGATGTGCCACTTAAAAGGAGGAATAGGAAAATCAGCTTGCTGTTCCCGGCAAATATCGATCACTCCATACATGTGGTTGGGAGGATCTTCTGCTAACAGCTGAAGGGAAGTAAGCAGCTCCCGGTGTCTTCCGGCATCGATTTCCCGAATTTGCGCAAGGTAGGCCCGTTCATTTTTAAGATACGAGTAAACGGATGAGATAAAATTTCCTTCATCAATTTCCACCGAAGTGATTCGATGATAGATCATAATGAACGTGATATAGGAAAGTTCTGCTTGTTTCTTTTTTTGAGACGGGATTTCGGGGCGGTTCGCAATATCCACCACCACATCCATCAGCCGCAGCGAGATCCAATCCCGTAAAGGCAGATTGCCTAGGTGTGCATCTTCTGAACGCTGCATCTCTTTGATTAAAATGGGTATTGAAGCCGTTTTAGAAACTAACAACCATTCGTCTTTGCAGGTTGATAGCCTATTCACGCGCTCTAGTTCCTGAGCGGAGCTAAAGGGCTTTAATAGCTTTTCTGCGACCCCATAGCAATCTTCTAATAACGCATTCCGGATCTCCCAAAGTTGGACTAAGCTTTTTAAGGATGACCAAATGACTGTTCGCTGGGAAGTGTCCGGTTGCAAATCCTCGAAAAAAAGTTCGACAGCGCGCGGATGTTCTTGCGAGTTGCCGTCGCAATAAACAACCAGAAACTCATAGGCGCGAATTTGGGTGGCAGTACGCTTTGAAAATGTTTCGAAATAAAGGCCTAGGCAATGTTTGATAAATAAACAAAGCTGCACTTTCAGAATCATCGAAACCATCGGAAACGCATTGAAAAGGGGCTGTAAGAACGTTAGAGCGAGTTTTCTTTGGATTTGAATTCTTGCCATTGCTCGTTGAAGCTCTGGCGGGAGCACGGGCCCTGTGATGACATGCGATGGTCCGCTGTTTATTTCAGTCGTGTGTGTAGCGACGGCTGTTGCAGACGGCGCAGGGGAAAGGGCAGGGGCTGGACTGGATCCTGAAGCTGCAACAGCCGTATAGTTCATCTGTGCTCCAGAACGAATTGCATTCCAGGTTTTTTATGAAATTCAACGCAGAGACCCAAAGACACGGAGAACGCAGAGAAAAATAAAATTAAATTCCATTCTCTGCATCCTCTGTGTCTCTTCGCCTCTGCGTTGAATAAACTAGGTAACATGTTTAACGAATGAGATTAATTAGCTGATTCGCGCCCTGTTCGATCATTTTAACCGGTATTTTTACAGGATTCATATAAGAATCTTTGCTAGCATCTGCTTGCAGGGTGCCCCAAGGCAGGGGGTCTGTTGTTGGTGGAGGGATTTGCCCCTCTTTTTTGTTAGAAATGATATCGATGACCGTGCCTAAAACCACTCCCTGCGGACCTTGGCTTTGGACAACTAAGGAGGTGATTTTGGCGGTGGCTTTCTTTTTGTCAACGCCGGCATTGCTTGTGGTGCCTTTAATCGGCAACGCCAAATAGTAATCGGCAGGAAGCCCTTTTACTCCAAACGAGTTAGCCAGGATAACATTGCTGAGTCCGACATTCAAATGGACTTTATCTTCATTCAAGTCGACAGTTCCCCATAATGCCATCGGCAAGCGTTCGGCGATTAAAAAATCGACGCGATCCACAATCACATGGCCGTTCCTTAGCCCCACATACATGGGAGTAAACCAAATGGAAAGCGGCTGGGAGCCTTGCGGTTTATAATCTAAAATACTCAAAAGCTCCGCGAGCTGTCCGCGGTTATCGAAATATAGGCGCCCTAAATCCAACGTGGCGGATTTGATGGAAGCTTTTGAGATCTCCCAATTTTTCAGCGGCAGATAAAATCCATCCGATTGGACCGTGATGGAGATCGGGTTATCTCCACCCACAGCACTGCCTAGTAATGGCATAAATTGCTTCAAGATGCTTTTAGTGAACTTGGGAGTCACTTGCACACTCGCTTGAAGCGGACGCGTCAAAGTCAATACTCCATTAGTCAATTGGGCATCCACATCAAATTTGCCGTTTTGTCCGGCTAGATTGGCGTGCAGGGTTCCATTAAAATCTTTGAAATGAATATTGATGTTGGAAGCGGCGATATCGCCGACAAGGGCATCAATCTGATCAAAGGTGTCAGGGGTTAAACAAGCGATATCACAGGCAAACTTCACCGGAAATTGATCGAGCTTAATATCGGCAATGACCGAGCTAGGGATGGTCGTTGAGCGGTCGAATGCGTTTTCGACAATTCCTGAGGCCGAAAACGTAAAAGGGGAGCCGTCGGCGCCTTTGCCGCCATGCGACTCCAAATAAAACGAGAGTGCTTTATTCACATCCTTCGTTTGGATATTGCCGGCGATGTCGTCAAATTTATATGTCTGCTTGGTGGTTTTGTTCGTGAAGGAAGCTTGGTTGATAAAGAGTTCAGCTTTGGCTGCGATATTTGTTCTTTTTTCGATCTTGTCCCATTGGGTAGGAAAAGATAGATCAGAGACTTTCATGGTGATTTTAGTCGTATTGTCTAAAGCAAGCTGGTCAGGGTTCGGTCCTAAATACGGTTTAATCTGATTGCGCAGGAACGCAAAACCTTGCGGCGTTAGCGTCCATTCAATCGTAATTGGCTGTTGCGCGGATTTTAAGCGGATCAGCTCTCCCACCTGAAGCTTCGCATCGACGACGACATGTTTGCCTTTAAGGACCAGTTCAACGCCATTCTTGTCCGTTTGCGGATATTGAATATTAAAATCGGCAGTCATGCCGAGCATCGGACCCACGAGCGCTTCAAGATCAGGCAAATTCGCGAACGAACCGACCAATGCGGTTGGGATTTGTTGCGCTTGCGCCTTGGTGGTTACAAGAAGCTGGGAGAGATCCAAACGTCCATCTTTAACCCAATTTGACACCTGTCCCTTCACCGAGATTGTGCCAGTTTCTTTAGATTCAGCAAGCAGGGTATCCGCGGTCATATCAAACGTGATCGTGTTGTCTGCCGAACTGACATACCAATCTGCATTTAAGTGATCCAAGGCCGCAATGGGAGCCTTATCTTGCAATAACAAATGGCCCAATTTGATAGCTCCGCGGCTCTGCAAATTAGACAAGCATTCGGCGCATAGCGGAAGCTGGAACGAGTCGATCTGGATGTGAAGGTCTGATAATTCTTTGATTTTTGACTGAAACGCTTGAAATTTCTTTTCCAATTTAGGAGAGAGGGGAACATTAATCGTTAGGGGTTCTATTAAGGAGAGATAATCATCGATTTTCAACTTAACGATCGGAATGGTGAATAGATCGGACGATAGTCCAATGGTTGCGTAGAGCCCATCCTTTTCTGATAACAAAATTGTCTTTAACCGTAGGGAAGGTCCAAATACCTCGGTAATGATTCCCCCGGTATGTAACATTTGTTCCACTAAATCAGAGGGAATGGAGGGAATGATAAATTCGGCTGAAAAAGGATCCTTGCCTTTGGCGATGGGAAACTGCAATTTTGTAACATCCGCATGGAGTTTCGTTCCAGGCGGAATCACAAGATTTGTCTGCGCGGCAAGTGCTTTAGAGGATGCTGGGGTAGCCGTCAAATCGACTGTTCCCGTTTGCGTTAAGGTAAACATTCCCTGGCTAACCTGTCCTATCAACTTTAAGTCCATATTAGGACTGTGCGCGGTCAGCAGGAATGTCGGAAGGGATGTTTGCGGCAGTTCTTCCACATGAACGTCGATTTGCTGCCCCAGGGATTGGACAAGCACGCCCCGCAGCTCGGGTTTGAAGCTTCCCACAATCCGGTCCAGAATTTCGACGGGCAAGTCTTTAATATTCACCTTAAAATCAAGGTGGGCGAAGTCAAGGTCCGCCTTTCCATGCATCAACTCCTCTTGGGTAAACTTGGAGGAGGTTTCGATCAAAATTTTTCCTTTCTGACTGCCTTGGATCACATCCCCATTGGCTTGCAAGAACAGTAAGTGGGAATTTGGTGCTTGCTTCAGTTCCGCTTGAAAATTGGTGACTTGAATCGGCTGGCCGTCTGGGGCAGTAAAAGAGGCGTTTAAATTGGAAACTTGGGTGGCTCCCATAGAGGAGGGGCAATAGAGGCATTTCCATAGAGGAGTCGCCGTTTGGAGGCTATCGATAGAAATCGTAAAGTTTTGCTGCGGATCGTTGATGGAAATTTTTTCAATTTTTTGTCCGCCAAACCAGCTTAAGTCGATGGTTTGGACATTCACGGTTCCATTGGTATAGGAAGAGATAAGGGGTTTAAGGATCGATTCCCGTGCCCAGGAGGTAGAAAGAATGGTCGGCAATGCAAGAATGGCGGCAAGGGATAAAGCTAAAAAAATCCCTAATGAGAGGAACAACCATTTAAAAAATTTTGATTTTTTAGGTGTCGGACAACAAGATTTGGAGGGGCAGCATGTCATAATTATACCTCATCGCATCAATGGTTCCCGCTAACATAACATATTTATCCTTAAAAACGTATTTGTAATCTAAGATTCATCCAAAAAGAAGCGCCAAAAATGTAGAGATGAAAAATGTTTATAATGAATTATTTATACTAACAGCGTGGATGCAATCACAATTAAAATTGTAATTAACAGTTTTTTATGCAAAAAATATTTATAAGTCACTATCGTTCACGTTGTAATGGATTCGAAGGAGATGCGCATGAAGTTCAGGATTTGTTTGCCGGCACTATGGGGTTTTGCCGCTGCGGTTGCGGTCGCAGAGGGCTATACTTCCCATGAAAGATTTTCGGGAGGGATTCCTTATTCGGATGGGCAATATCGTTATAGCGGTTACAGCGGCAACCGTTGGACCTATTATGATCCAAACTATCGGGTAGGGATTCCGTACTACGACGAGTATGGAAATATCTATTACTACCATACCGATGCGTACTACCCCACTTGGAACAGTAACTACTATTACTTTGAGCCCAATAAATACAAACAAGGATATTATACGCCTCTCGGCAATGACGGCACGATCGAAGTTTCGAAAACATATCCTGAAAAGGAAGAGAAGGAAGAAGATGATCGCTATCTCACACGCGATGCCATCATTACGAAACAGATCCAAGCGCTCCTGGATGCCAATAAAAAGTTTTCCCAAAATGCCAAGAGCATTCAAATCACAACCTTCAATGGCGGTGTGACATTATCAGGATTCGTTGATACCTACGGCGAACTTAGCGAACTGGAAACTGCCGCCAGATCGGTTAGGGGAGTTTCGTATGTAAACAATCATTTGCGTATCAACAAAAGATAGAGGAACATGAAAAAGTTAATTTTTTGTGCGGTCGTCGCTTTGATGCATCAAGCTGCCTCTGCCCAAGGTGCATACAATGCAAATCATCAATATACGATAAACGATTTCATGGCTAATTCGTGGCACTATTACGATTATAATCGGGATCATTGGAACTGGACTGACAATCAAATGGTCATTTTCCAGTCCGAAGTCCAGGAAAAGCCGGTCGTTGAAAAAATGAACACATGGACGTACTACGACTATCGGCAAGGAAATTGGAATTGGACTGATCACTTTACGTTGGTGGAATCTAAAGAGTTTCCCTGTGATAAGATGCGGTTTAGTTGCAACAAGCAGCAACGGATCGATCAAGGCGAATACTATAAACAAAATTGGACCGAATCAGATACGGTAAGCGATCAAACGATTTATGATACCGTGCAAAAAATTTTGACCGGTTCCTATTTTTCCGATGCTGCCAAAAAAATTACTGTCATCTCAAAGAACGGGGTTGTCATGCTGACCGGACATATCAAAGACCGGGAAGAGCGGACGATGCTGGTCTCGATGATCAAACACATCAAAGGGGTAAGCCGAGTCATGGGCAACCTGCAACTTGATGAAATCAGACTTTACGAATGTGGATCAAGCATTAATGCCTGGGAAACCGATTGTTATATCTATTGATAAAGTCCTCCTGGAGGGAGAACTGACACTACCACAAAATGCGGTTGGTGTTGTGTTATTTGCCCATGGTAGTGGAAGCAGCCGCCATAGTCCAAGAAATCAGCTTGTTGCCAAAATTTTGCGCGAGGAAGGGAAGGTGGGAACCTTCCTGTTCGACCTGATGACCGAGGAGGAAGGCACCCTCGACGACGCTACGCGCGAACTTCGTTTCGATATTCCCTTTCTGGCGCAACGGCTGTATAAGGCAACGGAATGGTTCCAAACTCAGAAACTCGCAAGGGGACTGAAGATCGGATATTTTGGATCAAGCACTGGCGCCGCCGCAGCATTAGTCGCAGCAGCGGAACAAGGAGATAAAATCAGCGCAGTGGTTTCGCGCGGAGGACGCCCCGATCTAGCAGGAATCGCCTTGTCGAAAGTCACGGCGCCGACATTATTGATTGTCGGCGGAGCCGACTATGGTGTGATCGAACTCAATGAAGAAGCGTTTAAAGTGCTCCCATGCAAAAAGAAACTGGAGATCGTTCCTGGAGCGACCCATTTATTTGAGGAACCTAACGCCCTTGAACAAGTTGGAAAGCTTGCTAAGGGGTGGTTTGAAAACTGTTTTAGTTAAAAAAGGAGCTGAACGATGTTTAAATCTCTCGCACTCACACTATGTCTAGCGCTTTCAACGATTCTTACGGCTGCTCAGGCGGATTCAAATAATGAAGCGGAAATCCGTGCGTTGGTCAAACAATTTGTTGCAGACTGGAATAAACATGATGCGCAGGCCATGGCATCGCATTGGGCTGCGGATGGTGATGTGATTAATCCGTGGGGAAAATGGGCGATCGGACGAGCCAATGTCCAAAAATTGTTTAATCAGGAAGTGCAAAGCGGTTGGTTCAATAAAAGCATTCAAGAACAGGATGTAGATTCCATTCGTTTTGTTACGCCCGATGTGGCAATCATTGATGTTTCCGCAACGGTGACGGGGACATTCAATATTCAGGGACGAGAGAGCGGCCCTTTAGCGCATCATGTGCTCTATGTCGCGGTCAAAAAAGATGGGAAATGGCAGCTTACTGCCGCACGTCCGTATGCGCTGTTTGAGCCTGTGACAAAAGTCGAATAGCAAAAAAATTAACCACAGAGACACAGAGGCACAGATGTGTCTCTGTGGTTATTTTTTTATAAACGAAATTTAAAATATTTTAATATTGGTTTTAAGTAATGCTAATAATTCCTTGGTAAAATTGTATTTCTACCAAGGAGTATCTATGGAAGCAGCTCTATCCAGTACAGCAGCCACCCCCGCTAGGCTGCCGGTGATCCCCACCACCCATTCCCAAAATAAACGTTTTTCCCTCACAGATTTCGTCACAGGGGTAGGGGAGTTTCTTCAATACATGAGTCACGGCACCCACACCGCCAAACTGATCGGCAAGCTGTTAGAAATGCCTATTGTGTACAAACGCCGGGAGAACGACCCCATCTTTACCTCCCCTTTTAAGGCAGCTGAACTTGAAAAAATCAACCAATTATATAAAAATTTGCCCGAAAGACCCTGGACCAAAGAACGCAAATACCAAGATAAAAAAATCGCTGCGCTTCAGCTTATCCTGGATGAAATCCACGCTCTTACAAAAGATCGACCAGACCTGCGTGTGATTCGTGAAATGCTCACCGCTGAAATTGTATCCAAAGAGTTTGCGGGTGTTGACGCAGACCCGGGCCATAAAATCAAACTTCCCGTTGTCGATTCTAAAGGTGTTTCCCGCATGGTGGAGTATACGGTTTCCCATAAAGTCTATTTGAAGGATACACAAATCCCTGTTATTGCGCTGACTCCAGAAGATCGTGAATTTGCACCCATCGTTTTGTTTAGAAGCACAAGCCCTTATCCATGCAACGAGGGGGGCTTCAGATCGATTTTTGAAAATATCGATCCGAAAGGACCCGCGCGCTCCATCTATAACAATACACTTCCACAATTCAGAAAGATGATGGACGAATTAAGCGACTACACACCTCCGCGCGTCATGGGTTATAGTCAGGGCGGATGCATCGCGCAACGTTTTATCGTCGATTTCAACGATCAACTCAGCAAAAACGAGCTCTCAATTGTATATAACGCTCCAGCAGCCGAAAAAGATTACAAAGCGCGCTGGAACGCCATTCCAGAAGGGCAACGCGCCAAAACTGTGAATTTTGTTTTTGAACATGACATCGTTTCGAAATGTGGCGATCAGTTTATTGGCATGCCGCTATTGATCGAAACAAAAGAAAGAGGGGAATTCCTTTCACCCCACTTTGATGTGAAACTCTTCTCTGAAAATTGGAAGGTTTATGCCATTGACGAAGCTGCGGAAGAACAGTCTGAAGATCGTGCCATCTTAAAAATGTTGCAAACTTCGGGTAAAGTAAATGCGCTTTATCACGCAATTATCAGTCACTTTGCGCCAATCGACCAAGCGTCTGAAAAGTTGACTCATGCAGCATAAATAGCTCTTACGAAACGCGTGTTTTAAAATCCGTGAAGAGTTGCTGAACCTCTGCATTTCCGATCGCAATATTGAGACACGATTTTTCACTCTCCGTTCCATTCGCAACGCACATCAGACTTTTGCCTAGATCAATCATGATTTTTGATTCCAGAGCGGTTCTTCCGTGTGGTTGAACGAGAAGTGGACAAAGGGCGCGTAAAAACAAAAAGTTGGCTCCCATTTTCATCTCAGCTAGTTCAGGAAATTTATTAACAATCAAGCGATCGATCAACTCGATTCCATTTTTAATATTCGGAGGGACTTCGCTGGAGTTAACGCCTTTTAAAAGAGCACACAACATTGGCGTTACATGTGTGATAGCATACGCATCAGCATTAGGTTTATTTTCAGTCGTTCCAATGCGAAAGATCGTTTCCGGGGCATTGCGTTCTTCTTCAGTATTCACGTCTCTCAGCTGGTTTTCTAAGGTTTGGGGCCATGATTTTTGAACTTGTCTGGATGTTTCTCTTAGGGCGCCATTGAATTCTTCGTTAAACACTCCTTTTTTTAACCATTCAGTTCCTTCTGATTTGAAGAAAGCTGTTATCAATTTAGAAGCAACCGTGGTTCCACGAAGCACTGTTCCAGGCTGTTCATCTTTGATTGTCTTGGGTATCGCTTTTTCAAGTAAGGCAAGCGCAATTTGTTTGTCAGGATAATCATTCTTAACAATAATGGAAATTAACTCATCCACATCACCGGAACCTTTTTCAAGCTGGGTAAGGATTTTATCGATGATTTCTGGAGATGTCTCTCCGCTTTTATATTCATTAACAAGGCTTAAAACGAGTTTCTGGCGATTTGATTTTTCCGTTTCATTCAATTGCGATTGAATTCCTTTTAATTGGTCGAACACTTTTTTTCCGACTAACTCAGGACCTTGCTTAATGATTTCGGTTATATCGCTTTTGACAGTGACAAGTTGGGTGTCGTTGAGTTGATGTGACTGCCTGGCTTCTCTGGGTGTTTGATGTTGAACACCTGTACCTTGTTTTCCTCTTTGCAGCACTGAGTTCACATATGTTGTCACGTTTTTGACGTCTGATTTGGTGTATAGCTTACCCAGTTTGACTTTGTTAAGGACAGTAAAGATTTTGCCTTTAATCCCTTTGCCTTGTAGGGTATCGACACTTTTTTCGTATTGACGAGGGCTAACAGGTCTTGAATGAACCCCATCCATAAATAACCTCAATAGTTAAAAATATGATCTGTAATGCTATTTATATTATATCCTCAAAATGAAATATCTTGTAAAAATATTATATATGAATAATTGAAAATAGTATTTGTATTAAATTAATTTAGTTGGTTAAAAACTAACACTTTAACTGCGGGTTAAATATGAAGAGATGAACAGCTTTTTTAGTTAAAAATAATTTATTCTTAGGGGGTTAAGTAAAAACAATACCTTATTGCCCTAAAAACTGAGGGGTGATACTGTGACGCTAATTACATTTTCATCGATGATCAATCTCATTTTTTTCGCAGTTTAGCCAGAAATCCTATTCATTTATGCGTGGAGGTTATCATGTCACGTATTGAAACATATCCTGGTTCCGGCACATTCAGCGAAAAATCGTATCTCATAGAAAAAGGGAAAAAACATTCAAAATCTGAACCAAAGATTAATCGCTGTGCAGAAGAGTTAAAGCAAGCCGCTGAACCATCCGATCTACCACTTCAATCTGCTCAACGACCTAAACTCAAACGTAGTTTTTCCGAGAGAATCATAGACTGGGGATCCAAAATTGAAAATG
>JAGVLX010000108.1 GCA_020054065.1 Parachlamydiales bacterium
CGTCGCGAATTGATCTTTTGGAGCGACCGATCCCGCAAAACTTTCCCGTGCAATTTTTGAACCTCTAAGAGTGAATATGGTGGAAGATTGGCGTGTATGTAGAAATTGAAGGCGTGTGTGAACGGGTGCTAGAGAAACAACTTCGGGAGAAGCAGGCACGTTACTCTCTGAATCCATTAATTTCGTAATAAATAGATGGTGAGTCGTGAGTGCAGTGAGCAGGGTGCTGTTGATTTTCTGATTGTTTGAATGAAGGGTAATGTGATTAATCGCTTGAAGAATTTGGGTGACGGTGGGTTTATGACACTCCATCCATGAGTGGTCTTCGAGCATTTCAACAAAAAACTTTGTCACGAGATGTAGATCTTCGGAACCGGTAGCGGTAATTTTTTTTTGCAGAAGATGGTTTAAAGCTTTTTCGATTGTGACACGTGCCTGCCTGACTTCTTGCGAACATGTGCGCGGACATGTTTCCGGAAAATGAAATTGAGTTAATGCTTCCATTACTTATCCTTGTATTATTTTTATTAAATAAAAAATATATAATTATCAAGAATAAAAGTCAAATATTTCAAATGTAAATTAACATTACTTTAACTGTAAATTTTTAAAAATAATTTTATTTTGAAAAATTGTGTGCTTTAAGAAATTCAATAAGTTTATTCATGGGAACAGCGGTGAAAAAGTTATAATTTCCGATAACTTTATCCGCAAAGCGTGCGACGGCATCGGTTTCATGGCCCCCAGCAAATTTGGTTACGGGGTAGCGGGAGATATAATCGTTGATCTCAGACTCTTCGAGATCTCTAAAATAGATTTGACAAGACTCCACAGAAGACAACATTTTTTTCGTGTCTGTGCGGTAGACTGCTAAGCCGGTCAGAAAGAAGTAGTGACTTCCGGAGAGCGATTTTATCATCTGAAATGCTTCGGCAGACGATCCGGGCTTTTCAAGGATTTGGTTTTGATGGACTAAGAAGGCGTCTGACGCAATGATGATCCCGTGATGGGATTTACCAATTTCGAGCGCTTTGGCTTCGGATAATTTGAGCGCTTGCTTAAAAGGATCGGGATCGCGGATGGCTTTTTCATCGATGTTGGCTGGAATCACTTCATAAGGAAAATTAAGAAGATTAAGTGCCCGTTTGCGGATTTCTGATTGGGAAGCAAGAATGAGTTTCATATGCGGAACAAGATAGCTCGACGCTTTTTTTCACGCAAATTGATTATTCATGCAACGCATTTAAGTTTAGTTGCCTAATGCTGGAATGACCGAGACGCTTGTTGAGGCAGCCGGCAACTTTATTTAAGTCTTTTGTGGCTGATTATGAGCTATTTGTTCGTCAAATTGACAGAAAACGGCGTTCGCGGTAAAACCATTACTGCATAGCTGTGGAGGTTATTATGGCACAAAAAAGTAAACTACTGCCTTCGATTTTCAATCGTGACTTTATTCGTGACCCTTTTTCCCGTTTTCCCGCTTTATGGCAAGAGTTCGATCTCATGCAGAATGAAAACCGGGAGGAAGCATTAAATATTTTTGAAGAGAATGATCACTTAGTTATCGAAGCGGCGCTTCCGGGATTGAATCCGGATGAAATCGAGATTAACCTAAGCAAAGGCGTATTGTGGATCAAGGGTGAGAAAAAGGAAGAAGAGGGCGATAAGAACAAGAAATTTTACAAGCGTTCGGTTCGTTCTTATTCCTTCAGCGTCGCATTGCCGGAGCAAGTAGACGAAAAACAAGAGCCCAATGCTTCTTACGATAATGGGATCTTGAGAATCGTATTCCCTAAGGCAAAGCAATCGGAAACCAAGCGCATCAACATCAAAGGGCAAAGGAAATAGGATTGCAAAATTTTCGTGCCCGTGCCCGCGCCTCTCCCAATTTGTCATTAAAAGTGGGGCACGGGCACAGGCACGGGTCGAGAAAGCTCATTAAAAATAGGTCGAACTGGGATCAATATCGATAAACAGTTTCACGGTTGAAGAGAGCTTCACACTGTTTTTAACCGACTCAAGGCTGCGGCTGAGTCCAAACATGTTTTTCCCTTTGATCAGGAACTGATAGCGATACTTGTCTTTCACTTTGGCATGGCCAGCTGGAAGCACCGGATGCACTTCGTACTCATCTGGCAGCTGTTGGAGTAAGACAGTCCGAAATTCCTCAGCTTGGCGAACGGTTAACTCTTGATCTTTGCCCGAAAACACGACTTTAGCTAAGTGGGTGTAGGGCGGATAATGAAACATTTCACGTAAACCAATCTCGTCCGCATAGAATCCACGGAAATCTTGCCGGGACGCATGCTGGACAGTGCTGTTGTCCGGCATATTGGTTTGGATGATCACTTCTCCTTTGTGGATTCCCCGTCCCGACCGCCCAGCGACCTGGGTGATTAATTGAAAGGTTGTTTCTGAAGCACGAAAATCGGGGATATTCAATCCTGTATCGCTATTCAGCACACCGACAAGGGTGACTTCCGGAAAATGCAATCCTTTGGCAATCATTTGGGTGCCGATCAGCACATCCGCTTTGCCGGTTCCAAACTCTCTCAAGAGACGCTGATGGCTGCCTTTGTGTTTCGTTGTGTCGGCATCGACTCTTAAAGTGCGTATGTCTGGCAAGATGGCGCGCAGCATCGTTTCAATCTGCTCGGTACCGATCCCACGGAACTTCATGGTCGCTGGCGCATGGCATGACGGACATTCTGAAGGCGGAGGCGCCATGATAAACCCGCACAGATGGCAGGATAAGATATTGTCTCCCTTATGGAACGTCAATGCCACATCACAATGAGGGCATTTAACCGCCTGGCCGCACTGTTTGCAGACGAGTGAGGTGTTGTACCCGCGCCGATTTAAAAATAAGATCACTTGCTCTCCAGCCGCCTGCCGCTTTTTAATGCCCTGGAGAAGCGCTTCTGAAAAGGGGGTAAGTCCTTTGGCTTTCTCGTACTCTTTCCGCATGTCGACAATCGTGACATGAGGAATTGAGGAGGCTTCAGCGCGATTATGCAGAGTACTTAGAGTATACTTTCCAATGGCCGCATTGAAGAAACTCTCGACACTGGGAGTGGCGCTTCCTAAGATCACTGTGCTATGGCTTAATTTGCCGCGGACGACTGCCAGGTCGCGCGCTTGATAGCAGGGCATCTCTTCGCTTTGCTTATAAGTATGCTCGTGCTCTTCATCGACGATGATCAATCCCAGATTGGGCACGGGACTAAAGATGGCTGAACGCGCCCCTAAAACAATTTTTGCTTCTCCTGAACGAATCTTATGCCAGCCGTCAAAACGCTCCCCATCGCTAAGCCGGTGATGCAAGATCGCTATCTTGTCTTTGAAACGCGTCTTAAACCGTTCGATCATTTGGGTGGTCAGCGAAATTTCGGGGACGAGCATGATCGATCCTTTCCCTTGCGCTAGCGCCCGGTCGATGGCTTGCATATAGATTTCGGTTTTGCCGCTGCCAGTCACTCCTTGAATCAAATGCGTGGCAAATTGCCCTTTGTCCAGCGATCCGGTGATCTTTGCAAACGCTTCCTCTTGCTCGCGGTTGAGCTGTTTCGGCTGGGTCAGAAAGTACTCTTCATCTTGCAAAGGGGAGCGGTCAATCCGTACATTTTCAACTGTCAAAAATCCTTGCTTGACTAATGAATCGATGGGGCTTCTTGAACACTTAGCTCGTTCCATCAGCGCTGTGAGCAAAATTCCTTTCTTGGCTTTAAGCATGACATCGAGGACGAGCGCTTGTGCGGCATGGTTCGCACGGTTCTGCTGGCAGAAGGTGCGGATCTCTTCGCGGGTTTTTGCCCGCATGACAAAGAGCTGCTCTTTGGGTTTGGTTTGCTTGCGCAAACTTGCCGGGACGATAATTTTTAACACTTGATTCAGCGGTGTGCAGTAATATTTGGCCATCCATAGGGCGAGTTCAAAAAGTTCGGGCGTGACCAGCGCTTCGGCAGTCAAGAGCTTGGTAATGGGCTTAACGCTGGGGTAATCGGGTGTGTCTTTGACAGTGATCACCGTGGCTGCCCGTTGCTGGCCGCGCACAGGTACATTCACTCGCATCCCTGGAACGACTTTACCCGCTAATTCAACCGGAATTCCATAATCAAGCGGTTTATTAAGCGCAAGATCTAAGACGACAGAGGCGTAAGCAGGGAAGGGTTGATCAGCCATGCACGGAGCGGCTCAGTTGATCGCAGATGCTTTTCCAAAGCTGTTTTTTGAGTTGTGGGTCCCGAAGATAGTGGGTGGTATCCGCGATTAAGATCAACGTTTTGTCAAGCAACATTCCTGGGGTATGCACAACACTCGGTTGCGCTTGTTTTTGCAACTGTGGTAGGGAGTTGATGGTTTTCTGAGTCGTCAATACAAGCTTCACAGCTGTGGAGGTGGTAAGTGATTGCCAAGCTGCTTCCGATTTGAAGGTGTGAAGTTCGCGCAATTCAGCCGGAACATAGCGTTCGGTAATGGCCGCTGCCAATTTTTGTAATAGATCGGTTCCTTCTGCAGATTCATTATTAACTAGCACCAGTACGGCAGGAAGCGGTGTTTGGGTTTTATATAACGTCGTAAGTTTGACCGCCTCGGCATCCGAAGGAATCTCTTCCTTGAAGCGGATGTGAGGAAACTGCTGCTGCAGATCTTTTTTAAGCTCCTCGATGGCGGGCTTCTGGATTTTTTCGACCGGTTCTCGTTTAAACGGTTGCTTGATCGTGTCTTCAGATTTTTTCTCGACAGCAGGCGCGATAGGAGAAGCAGGTTTCTTGGGCACCGGCTCTTCCGTGGCAGTTGCCTCTTTTACGACAGGTTGTTCAAGGGGGCGTGGAGCCGATATCGGTTTGGGTTCCACAACAGAGCGTTGGGGAATAAGGGGCTGGGTTGGCAGCTGTCTTGGTTCGCTGCGTGCCCGGGTCGCATATTGTCTGAAGTACACCACGGTATCGGGCGCTGCCTGCACCCACGTTTTTTTGGGATACTCCTGCTTTAAATACAGCTGGGCTAGGGCAACTAATTCTTGGAATTCTGCGTGCTTATTCATGAAAGATTTGCAAACAATTGTTTATAATCGCTGCACTTGGCGGCGATCGCCTCAAGCAGGTTTTCAAAGCCGCGCCGTTTAAACCGCTCGTCGAGAAATTTTTTTACCCCTTCAATTCCTTTTGGGAATGATTTAGCAATAAATTTTTTAGGCAGATCAGCGCCAAAAATTTGGGTTAAAGTGGCGGCGTGATTAATCAGATACAACACCACTTTTTCATCGTTCTTAAACAACTCGATCGATTTTAAAATGCATTGCTGCACATCTTGATAAGCTTTTTTAATGCCCGCTAATTTAAGTTTCAGCGATGGATTGAATGCTTGTGTTTTTAAATAGGTATATTGCGCATTGGCTGCCGCTTGCTGCAGGTGTTCGATTGCTTCGACTAAGTGGTCAAAGGTGGGTTTTTTAGTTTGGAACTTAAGGGCCAGCGCCATATCGGCTAATAGGGGGAGGGGAGTGGAGAGATGATTCTGCAGGGTTCCTTCTGAAAAGCAGCACTTGCAATTCAACTGATGCAGAGCCTGGATAAATTGCGGGGTTTGTTTATCGGTTAAGACGGCAGCGGTGAGGGCGTTCACCTCTTTGAATACATGCAGTAACCGTTGCATATTGACCGATTCAGATTGCAAATAGGTGTTCATATATCTCACCTTTATTTTATTAATTTAACCACATCTGTGGTTAATCATCATTTGCTTTCGGCTTGATGACCGAATAAAAACAATTGGAACTCATTCAAGGCCTGTTTTTTAGGCTTTACGGGCGGCAGTTTACGGGGCTTCTCCGGCTCAAAGGCGCTCTTAGGGTTAGCATTCTCTTCTAAATGGGCCAAAATTTCTTTGGAACGTCCAATGACCCAGGCTGGCATCCCCGCCAGACGCGCCACATGGATTCCATAACTTTTATCCGTGCCGCCTTTGACGATTTTACGCAAAAAGATGATTTGGTCCTCCGCTTCTCGTACCGCAATGCTATAGTTGACGGCGCCGGGAATCTTTCCTTCCAATTTCGTTAGTTCCCAATAATGGGTCGCAAATAAACTTTTGGCGGTCTTCCCTTCAGCAGTTAAAAGATATTCTGCCACCGCCCAGGCAATGGAGATTCCATCATAGGTGCTAGTACCCCGACCAATCTCATCTAAAATCACTAATGACCGCGCCGTTGCGTTATGCAAGATATTGGAGGTTTCTGTCATTTCCACCATAAAGGTCGATTGCCCGCGCGAGAGGTCATCGCTCGCTCCAATCCGCGTAAACACTTTATCGACTAACCCAATGCGCGCTTCAGAGGCGGGAACAAACGAGCCGATCTGCGCCATCATGGTAAGCAAGGCTACTTGCCGAATGTAGGTAGATTTACCCGCCATGTTGGGTCCAGTGATAATCAACATGCGCTGATCTTGATGATCTAAATAGGTGTCATTCGGCACAAACTTCTCTTCACGGTTGGCCGCTTCAATGACCGGATGGCGTCCTGCTACAATGTGGAGCACTGGGCTGTCTTCCACGATCGGACACACATAATGATTGAGCTTGGCAGCAGAGGCAAACGACGCTAAAGCGTCCAAACGCGCAATCTGCTGCGCTACGCGCATCACCGGCTGGGAATGTTTGGCAACTTCGGTACGCAATTGGTTGAACAATTCGGTCTCGATGGCGCCAATCCGTTCTTCCGCAGTCAGGACCTTGCTTTCGTACTCCTTGAGCTCCGGAGTGACAAATCGCTCGGCATTCACGAGCGTTTGGCGCCTAATAAAAGTCGCCGGCATTTTTTCGGATTGCCCTTTGCTGACCTCGATATAGTAGCCGAACATCCGGTTATAGCCGACTTTGATTGTCTTAATGCCGGTTTGTTCGCGCAGGTCGTTTTGGTATTTTGCCAACCACGTTTTGCTGTCGCGGCTAAGGGTCCGCAACTCGTCCAACTCGGCGTGAAACCCATCCCGGATCACATTTCCGTCGCTTAACCGCACTGGAGGTTCATCGGTCAGAGCGCGTAAAATCAACGCGGTCATGTGGGGGAAGCTTTCCAACTGTTGCTCCACTTCGTTCAAGAGCGGATGGTTCGCGCTGGTAAGCAAGGATTTGATGGCCGGAAGCGGCTCAAACGAGTGGGCAAAGGCGAGTAAGTCGCGCGGCGAGGCATACCCTGACGATACTTTCATCATCAGTCGTTCCAGGTCACGGATGCGGTCCATCTGCTGGGCAAGCCTCTCAAGCAGATTCGGCTGTGCAAGCAACGCGTGAATGGTCGCGTGCCGTTTATGGATCTCGGGCAAATGCAGCAGTGGTTGTTTGATCCATTGCCGCAGGAGTCTTCCCCCCATAGGGGTTTGGGTGTGATCTAACACTTCTAGCAGCGTATTACGGCGGCTGCCGTCGTTCAACGATTCGGTCAACTCTAAGTTGCGGAGGGTCATCCGGTCCAACACCATATAGTGGGCGGTCGAATAGGGTTGAATGTCGGCGATATGGTCAATGGAGTGGCACAAGATATCTTTTAAATAAACGAGCAGCGCTCCGGCAGCGTTGACGGCAGGAATCAATCCTTTCAATCCAAATCCATCGAGCGTATGGACTTTGAAGTGAGAGGTCAAAAAATTGTAGGTGAGCTGATGCTCATACCGCCAATCTTCCAATGGATTCACGAGAAAAGCATGGTTTTGCCGCAGCTCGGCAAAAAAGGTGGCATGTTTTGCATGAAATTTTTCCGGTACCACCAGCTCGGCAGGATGGATCCGGAATAGTTCGTTTTGCAGATCGCGCAAATCCTCAAATTCAATCACTTTGAATTCGGCGGTCGTTAAATCGAGGAACGCGAGTCCGTAAAGCGATCCGACCTGACAGATGGAGGCGATAAAATTGTTCGCTTTTTCTTGCAACAGCCCGGAATTAACCACCGTGCCCGGTGTCACTACTCGGACCACTTCCCGTTTTACAATTCCTTTAGCCTTTTTAGGGTCTTCGGTCTGCTCGGCGACCGCGACGCGATACCCTTTGGATACGAGTTTGTCGATATATCCCTCGCACGTATGGTGCGGGACGCCGCTCATCGGCACATCTTGACGTTTCGTCAGGACGACCTCTAGCTCTTTAGACAGCACCATGGCATCTTCATAGAACGCTTCGTAGAAATCACCCATCCGGAATAATAGCACGGCATCTTTAGCAAACTGCTTGCACGCTTGCCATTGCGCCATCATGGGGGTAGTTTTGAGTTCCTGCTCGTCAATTGTCATGGATGCATCCGTTTTACCAAATAGAGGTATATCTTACCTAACGGAAGCTTTTATGACTATTTCCGCTTCAACGCTTCTTTTAAAAGCTCGGCGGTTTTATCGCGGTCTTGATGACGTATCCCTTTGAGGCCTAATGATGAACCAACATCGACTAAGAGCTGGCGGTCTTCGATGTAAACCACATTTTGGGGTTTGACTTGAGCCAGGTCCAACGCTAACCGATAAATCTCTTTATCAGGTTTTCTAAGTTGCACATAGCCCGATACGACGAAGATATCAATGATCTCCTTCAAATCGAAGGTTTTAATCCGGTAATCCGCTAATTCCCGCCCCTCATTGCTCACTGCGACGACCGGCATATTGAAATTTTGTTTGAACGTTTTCATATATTCCAGCATCGGACTTAGCGGCTTAGATTGAGCAAACATAAATTCTTTGAAAACCGCCGGGGTAAATGCTCGTGGCTGATAAAAGATCACAAATTTAAGGTATTCATCGAGGGTAAGCTTGCCGGTTTCGTAAGCATCGAATGTCAACGCATGGCGGTTGTCGATCTCTTCCTTGTCTAGATGAAACATTTCAATGGCTTGGCCTCTTCCGGTTCTGTCCCATCCATTCGTTAGGAGCACACCGCCGATATCAATAAAAATTGCTTGATCCCGCATAGCATCACCTCATGATGGAATGTAAAATAAACCTATATTTTATTCCATCAACATAAATCATTTGTGATAAAAACGGCTCTACCACTATACATGATGACATGTCTTTGAAAAATAACGAACAAACAGCGAATTATTGGGCTAACGTCTCTGACACCCACGAACATGGGTTTTGGGATATTCCAGGGTGGCGCGAGCATCAAAATGTGTTAGCGTCTGGAAAGCCGGCTATTTCCTGGTTTGATGTGATGCATCAGGAGCTTCGGAATCAGGGTAAAAAGCCGGGTCACGCTCTTTCGCTCGGATGCGGTGATGGTCATTTGGAACGGAAAATGATCGATAACGGCGTATGTACAAGTATCGAAGGGTGCGACATCAGCTCCGATTTGATTAAAAAAGCGGAACAGAATGCCCTGCGCCATCAAGGCCAAATCCGTTACTTTATCGCCGACCTGAATCGTCCGAACTTTAAACGTGGCGCCTACGACTTAATTATCGGTACGGGAATTTTTCACCATGTTGAAAAATTGGAACGGTTATTCGAAAATTTGAAGCTCTCCTTAAAACCCGGCGGTAAATTGCTCCTCTATGATTATGTAGGTCCTTCCCGTTTTCAATGGTCAAAACTTCAGACGGATTATTGCAACCAGTGGTTGAAACAGCTGCCGAAAGAATACCGGACCAAAAAAGGGTATCCGGCGTACTACTGTCTTGCTAAACGTGCGTTTGACTTCACTCCCTTAGTGTCTTCAAAGTGGGTCGGAAAGTTGATAGAAAAGTTTACTCCGTCAATGGTTTACGCCCAGTACCAACGGTTAAAGCACGCACAGTTGGTAATGGATGAATTAATCCCGCCGCATCCCGATCAGTTTATTGCGACAGATCCCAGTGAAGCAATCCGCTCGTCAGAGATCCTGCCTATCTTAAAACGGTATTTTGTCATTGAAAAGCAATTGCCGTTGGGAGGGACATTGGCCCAGCCATTATTTGGACGCACGGTGGCTAATTTCCTCAACGATAAAAAAGGCGCCGAGTGGGCAGCCAGAATCTTGGAAGAGGAGCGCAAGCTAGTCTTGGATGGATCGCTGCCCAGCGACTTTGTGGCCGTCTTAGCAAAATAGATGGAAAAACGACATAACAACCTAAAGAACCAAAAAAAATATCCTCTTCATTTTGGCTCTTTACGTCGCTTTGTCGTTTTGTTTTGCATTTGTTTTTCAGGATCCGTTACTGCCCTTTCTCTTTCAGACGAACATACCCAACAAATTGCGCAGCGTATCTGGAAAAACGAATGCGGTGGAACTATTGCCGGACTGACCTCTTGGAATAAGGGAGAAAACTTTGCGTCGTTAGGGATTGGACATTTCCTCTGGTATCCCGAAAAT
>JAGVLX010000054.1 GCA_020054065.1 Parachlamydiales bacterium
TAGATGACGAAGGGAACGGTGTAGATTAACGTGTTGGTAGAATGGATTTTTACCGTATCGGGACTCATGGTATACAAGCTGTAGGTGATGATGACTCCAGTAGCGGTGATGCCGATCAATTCATCCAGCAAAAGTGCACTATAATTCCCTAGCACTTTGCGGTGTTCTTCCCGATGGCCTCTAAGCGTCATCAATTCCGCCCGCCGCTTGGCAAAGCCCATGAATAAAGTGACCATCAGACCGCACAAAATCAACCATTTTGAGGGAGGGATTCCTACTCCTTTGGTCCCCGCCATGATCCGCAACATAAAACCGGTAGCAATGCAAAAAACGTCCAAAATCACGATTTGCTTAAGGCGTATAGAGTAAGCAAAATTAAGGATCATGTAGGCCAGCAAAATCGCGAATACCAACAAGGAGACGTTCATGCCTAAGAGAGAACCTAATACCGCTAGCATGCTCGCCAATCCAGCCGCTACCGATTCCGACACCTCTCCAGATGCAATTGGACGAAATTTTTTCTTGGGGTGTTGCCGGTCTTGCTCGACATCCAGGAGATCGTTAAAAATATAGACACTACTCGAAACCAGGCAAAATGCGATCGCGACAACAATGACATTTAACAAGAGGGGCAAATCGGTCCACGATTTTGAAAAAATAATTCCGGTAAAGACAAAGGCATTTTTCAACCACTGTTCAGGCCGCAAAAGTCTTAGCAGTTGTGCCGGTCTATTCATCCTAATCAAATTTCCTATAGTATGGAAAATCAGCTGCTTCTAACAATTTTTCATCTCCCCTGCTATCACCATACGCATAGAGGATGTACTCATTGCGGTGCATCCCGATTAAGGCTTCTAAGCGGCGAATCTTCTCTTCGCCCCAGCAGTTCTCTCCCTCCAGCCTGCCGGTCACCTTGCCTTGTGCATCTACCTCTAGAGTGGACGAGATCACATCATGAATGCCAACCTGTTCAGCCCATGGTTTCAGAAAGATGTCCAATGTAGCACTGATCAGGACACAGCGATGCCCATGATTCAAATGCCAGTTCAAACGGTTAAGAGCTTCCGGTTTTATTTTAGAGGGCAAAACCTCTTTTGCAAACGCTTCCCCTTGCTGGCGCAGCTCTTGAATCGGCCGATTCTTGTAAAACCGGGTAATCACATGCTCCTTTGAAACCTGCCTAGGAACGATTCCTAACACAAAACCGATCAAATAGGGCGCACACCCTACCAGATTGGCGATTCCCTTGACAATCCCATGGGTATAAAACAAATAGGATATCAAGACATCATGATAGCTCAGAGTGCCATCAAAATCGAATGCCGCGACAACCGGCTTTATAGCTTCATGTTTTTGAACAGGCGTTCCGGTATGCACTTGATCACTCCCATTATCGTACTCCAAAACCAGGGTACGTAAATCTCATTTTTCTTTTTTTCAATCCCGCGCACGATTGCGTTTCCCACCTGACTAGGCTGTGCGACTAAAAACATGCCGGGCAGCCCAAAGGTCATTGCGGTATCGACAAATCCAGGTTTCACAGTCATCACTTGAACCCCGGAGGCTGACAAGCGGTTGCGCAATCCTTGCAAGAAGATCGTTAATCCACCTTTAGCGGATCCATAGACATAGTTACTCTGACGTCCGCGATCGCCTGCAACCGATGTGATGGCCACAATGAATCCTTTTTTTAGTTTTTCCATATAATCAGCGCATGGAGTCAGAATCGCACACGCTCCGACGTAATTGCGGCGAATGATTTTTTCGGCCTCATTAAAGTCATGGATGGCTGCTGTTTGCTTACCGAGCTCGCCAATCGCCAAAATGACCCCTTCCAATTCGCCTGTGCGCTGCAATACTTGTTGAAAAAACAACGGATTGCGTTCAAGGTTGCCGATATCATAAAACCCATATTGGACATCGGTGTGGTATCTGACCCGCAAGTCTTGTGCGATACGCCCTAGTTCTTGTTCATCGCGGCTGGCGAGGTATAACGAATACCCTTTTTCAGCAAGGGCATTCGCTGTAGCCCGTGCGATAGCCGAGGTGGCGCCTAAAATCAAAACCGGCCGCTTCATCGTGCGCCTCCATCCATTTCAAGCCGTCTTGACAAATCCGAGCTAAACTTATTTTGCGGATCGATCTCCTCTTTCACTCGCTGCCATCCATCCAGACGGGGATACATTGCCCGGAATGTTTCTGGTTTCATCCGCGCATCTTTTGCCAGATAGATCCTGCCTTCATGCTTGAGGACCAGTTCGTCCAAAGCATTCAATAAAGCAAGAGTCTTCTTATTGCCTAAAGGAATATCTAAAGCCAAAGTGAATCCTTCAAAAGGAAACGACAACAACCCTTCACCGGCTTTGCCAAATTTTTTCAATACCCCCAGAAACGATCCCAAGCGGTTTGTCGTGAGAAACGTTAACACTTGCTGGAGCGCTGCGGCTGCGGTGTGCAGCGGCACGACAAACTGATATTGGACAAACCCTTTTTTGCCGTAGAGCTTATTCCAATTCGAGATCGCATCTAAAGGATAGAAATAGCGGTCATAATCGATAATGAACTTATCCATCTTGCGGCTTTGCATCCGATAGTAGATTTCATTAAATCCCTTGATAGTCCAGCTATTCAACAACCACGCCGGAGCAAACAGCGGGATGCTAAACGGGGCGCGTGATTTGAATTTGAAGGGGTCCTTGATGTTTGACGGCAGCTCATGCAATTGAGCATGGTGGCCATTCATCACCACGCTTCTCCCCATCTGCTTGCCAGTTGCCAAGCAATCGATCCAGGCGACTGAGTAGTGGTCATCTTTCTCCAGGCTGGATAAGATCGATATTGCCTCTTCCAGGTGGGCTGCCGGATGGTGTTTAACGACCATGTAGGCGCTCTCAATCGGCGTTAGCTGCAGAGCCACTTCGGAAATGATGCCGGTCAACCCCATGCCGCCCACGGTCGCCCAAAAAAGCTCCGAGTCTTGTTTTGGCGTACACCATCGCTTGGAGCCATCGGCCAGAATCACTTCCAACCCTTGCACATGTTTGCTGAATGTGCCGTCGCGATGATGATTTTTTCCATGAACATCAGCTGCCACGCAACCGCCCAGCGTCACAAACTTGGTGCCTGGCGTCACAGGTAAAAACCAGCCACGCGGAACAAAAATTTCTAAAATCTCTCCTAGCGTAGTTCCAGCCTCTGCCCGCAAAATCCCGGTTTCTTCATCAAATGCGATCATTCTGTTCAGCCGTTCCATCAACATGACGTAGCGGTCGCTATTTTGGGCAGCGTCTCCATAGCTTCGTCCGCATCCTCGAGCAATCAAAGGCACATAATCGGGGGTCAGCTGAGAGTATCGCTCGGGCCGCAATAAAATCGATCGGCTGACGGGATAGAGGTTCCATCCGGAAATATCCGTTTTATATTCCCGTAAGGGCGCAGCGGTTTTCTTATCGTTAAGTTCCAAGATCATGAAACGCAGCATAGCAGAAGAGCGATCTGATTGCATCCCGGTCGAATGGTGAGTATGTATTTTATTGATAATGAATTATTTAGAATTTTAACCACAGAGACACAGAGGCACAGAGAAAAACAAACGAACTGATTAGATTTGGTAAAGGTCAATCATTTGTATTGTTTCTATTCTGGTTATCTTGTTTTTTATTTTTTGTTTTTCTCTGTGCCTCTGTGTCTCTGTGGTTAATTATCATTTTACAGACTCACCTGAAAGCGCTCGACCCACTGACCGAAGCTGATCATCCTCCAGACGGCATGGGAAAACGGCCGTTTGCGGTCGATTACCTCTTCAGCGTAGGTGCGAGCTTGAGGCGTCAGCACACCACGCGCGGCAGCATACGCTTGATGGAACGCTGAGCGGAATTTTTCCGGATTTTCCTGGGTCATCCAATGCTCTTCAGCGGTTACAAATCCCATCTTGTCTTTGCGCAGCCGAATGACATCGGGCAGCTTGTCTTTCATCGCCTGGCGCAGAACCGCTTTGGTCCACCCTTCTCCCACCTTATATTGAGGCGGCAACGAGAGCGTAAACTCGACCAAACGATAGTCTAGGAAGGGCGTACGCGATTCCACCGAATGGGCCATCGAATCGCGGTCTTCAAAATGCAGGAGCATCGGCAAATTGCTTTCGGTGAGCTGAATCATGCTTTGCCCTTGGAACGTCATCAAATGTTTCTCGGCAAACGGTTGACGGTTGACGGCTCCCAGCTTTTTCATATCTAGCCACGCACACTGCGTTGAGTTGCGGCCAAGCAGGCTGCGAAGGGGCTGCGCAATCGACCGCGGAATGATTTTGCTGAGGAGCAAGCTATAGGGATTAAGCGCTCCCTTTTGCTCCCGGCGTAGCGCTGCCATTTCCCGCCACAACGCAAGCCATTTTCGCTCTTTCCAAAGATCATAGAAGCGATTGCTAAAAAACCCGGTATATCCGCCCAGCTGCTCATCGGCTCCCTGCCCATCTAACATCACCTTCACACCGTGTTCCTTAACCAGTTTGAACACCATCCACTGGGCGTTGATGCTGCCCGAGGGATATGGCTCATCTTGGTGCCAGATGATTGCTTGCGATTCGTTAAATAAATTGTCTTGATTAACCATGGTGGTATGGCCTTGCAGCTGTAGTTGCTGCACAAGCTGATGGATAAAGCGCCCTTCGTCATATTGCTGTACGGGCGAGCGCGCAGAAAAAGTCATTTGCCGTTCCACTGAGGCGCGCTTTTTAAGCAATCCATTCACTAATGTCACAATCGAAGAAGAATCGATCCCGCCAGACAAACAGGAACCCACATTGACGTCGGCCCGCAAACGTAGATTGACGGCATCCTCAAACAGTGCATAATACTCTTCGGCTGCTTGTTCAAAAGAGCCTGTATACGCTTGATCGCGTAGGGTATACCAGCGGCCGATGCGATACGCAAGCCCATCCCGATGGCGCCCCTCTAAGTATTCACCGCCCCGCACTTGCTTCACCCCTTCAAACAACGTGTCAGCATGATGGTCCATCACTCCCCAGTTCAAAAAATCGTATCCATTCTGACCCTGCAAACGAGCTTTCCATCCGGGTAAGCAAGTGAACTGTTTGATTTCGGAGGCTAACGCTAAAAATCCTTCAGGCGCATGCCAGTAATAGAGCGGTTTGACCCCAAACCGATCCCGTGCGGCAAAAAATGTATATTGTTGGGTGTCATAAATCACAAACGCAAACATTCCATTGAAACGGTGCAGAGCCGCTTTGCCCCATTCTTGATAAGCAGCTAAAATCACTTCCGTATCCGAATGGGTCTTAAACTGCTTCCCTCGCTTGACTAATTCAGCTCTAATTTCAATGTAGTTGTAGATTTCCCCGTTATAAGTGATCCAGTAACGTCCATCCGCTGAACACATAGGCTGATGTCCAGCAGGTGACAGGTCGATAATCGACAAACGGCGATGCCCGAGCGCCGCATCCCCAATGCCAGGCAGGGGCTGTTGTTTTGGACAATACAAAAAAGGCGAGGCAAACGCATCTTTAGGGGTATCTTTACCGCCAAAAACTTGTGGAGTCGTCCGCGCAGGATCCATGACAAGATACCCTTCATCATCCGGTCCGCGATGACGCACCAAATCGCACATGGTTTGAATGTGAGTCAACAGAGAGTTTTTGCTTTTTTGAAAAAAAAGAGCCGCAATTCCACACATAAGACCTGCATTATAACGATATCGTACTAAAATCGAGAGCTAAATTCCTAGCCTCATCTAGATTAGAAGCTAACAGGTCTTTGACGTACTGAGCCCAGATCTCAGCCATTTCTTGCATCAGGAGGGCCGTTTTGCCTTGTTTAACTGGTTCGCTCTCTCGCTGCGCATCATATTGCGCCCGACTGGCATTTAAGAGAGCGATTTTGCCTTGAACCTCTGCGGGGAGATCCTCCATCAAACGAGTCTCTATAACCTCGCTGATGGTTTTTTTAAACCAGATATTTTTTTTAAAACGGGCGAATGCTGCCCATGCCAATTCATACTTGCCGATCGTTTGGGAAGGCTGAAGCTGCTCCCTCGCAATCCAATCAATCAGTTCATGTTTGGCGTAGTTGACTTTTGCAGTGGTTAAGGGAGCAAACACGAAGGTCACCGCCACCCGCACACCATCGACCAAGCCGATAAGAGGGCCAACAGGAGTGCGGAAGAGATATCTAACCGCATGGAATAAATACATATTAGCTTGTTGGGGGTTGCGACGAATGCAACAAACGGTTCGTCCTAAGCTCTCAAGAACAATTAAGGGGGCCTTTAGCGACTCCTTGACGATCGTTCCGAAGAAAATCGGAACAGAAGCGATACGAATGAACTTGTGGGACACCACTGCCTGTTGGCAATAATATCCCCACACCTGCATTCCCATCCCATTGTAATAGCGTTCCACGCAAGTGGCAGTCACACCATTTTTCCTAAGCAGGAGTAAAGGTAAATTGCATCGTTTGCGCCTCATTGGTTTCCGCATTTACGAGCGTATCAACAAACCGATCCCAGGCGTCTCTAATCGCTAATCTGCTAGATAGCACATCGGCTTGTTGAAGCCATGCAGAGCACTTTTGGAATTCAGCACGATAAACGGTATTTTTCTCATTAATTTCTGATTCGAGGGCGGTTGGGTCAATATTTTTTGATCGCAGGGTGGTAGGGTCAATCTTTCGCATAGTTGCAAGCTGATCTTTCGCTGTTCTCCACACCTTCCGTTCATAGCGATTGGCTAACGACTCACAAATATTCTTGTTAAATGAATAGCCATCCTGAAAATAACCCTTGGAGTAGATATAGTAAGCAACCTGGTTCCTGCACTGCATGATCAAAGCGGTTTCGCAGGGATGTTTAAAGATACGCCAACCATTTTTCACTCCTTTTAGCAATCCGATGGCAGGAGAGATTGGAGTAAGCACTGTATATTTGAGAAAATTTCCAAAATGACACAATGCAGCTGCTTTATGGACCGTTGCAAGCCTAGAATCTTGGGTCTTATAAGCTGAATAAATGGACATGCAGACGCGCATGATTTTTTCGATAGCAATCAGAGGCGTTTTGATCATTTCATCAATTGCCGTACACACCGTAGCAGATAAACCAATCAATGTCACAGGATAGACTTTTGCATCCGCTTCTACATGTTTCCAGAGTTCTTCCCGTATGAGATGAAAATACGCTTCAACGGTTGAATTAGACATGGTGCCTCATTTAAGGGATAAAGACAAAAGCCGGATTGTTTGCTTCCATTTTCTTTGCTTTCGCCAGCTTCTCTACGAATGCACTCCAGGCTTGATGCACGTTTAACTTTGAAGCCAAATCACGGCACTTGCCCACTTCAGATACATATTTTTGTTTTTCAGCTAAGTATTTTGGAGCTCGTTTTCTAATGGCTTGTTCAAATCGATGCAAACCTAGTGGATAGCGAATGGCAGCTTCTGCTTTTGTTACAGAAGGCAAACGAATACAATTAACACGTTTTACTTCTTTTTCCGTCGCAGCGCGCACTCGTTGTTCAAAACGATGCAACCTTCCCAAAACCGCTTTTCGTTCCAATTCATGAACATCTTTTTCCTGCGGCAATGCAAACAGGGTCGGCTGATAATAACCGTTTTTGTAAATGTACGCTTCGGCTTGGTTTTTTGACCGCATGATTAGGGCGGTCGTGAACGGCTCTTTATAAATGCGCCATGCGTTCTTGACTCCGATGACCACTCCTTTCAAAGGAGAAAATGGAGTCAATACAGCATAAGTCACAAAATTGACAAAGTGGTTTCGGGCTTCAGTCGGCTGTTTTGTAAAAGCCGTGATGCATAGTCTTACAATACTTTCGATCGCCATGGCCGGAGTTTTGACCATCTCGCCTGCGGTACAGAAGCCGATGGCCGAGAGGGCTGCCATCGAGTGAGGATAGGTGCAGCATGAGGCAGTCACATAAAGCCACATTTCATCCTGCATATAATTAAAAAATGCACCAACACTTGTATTAGACATAAACCCCTTAAATAAAGCGATTATTATACCTTTGATAATAATTAATTACAGTTAAAATAAAAGTTATTAAAAAAATAGATTTGGAGTGCGGTAACTTGTTACCGCTTTCAGTAGCGCGACTTGTCGCGCGTATAACATATCGACGTAACCTTCTACGCGTGACAAGTCACGCTAAACAAAGCGGTAACAAGTTACCGCACTCCAAATTAAAAAAACCCCTTAAGAACAACGTTCTTAAGGGGCAGGAAAGCTACGATTAACCAAACTGTTATCTGACTGGGCACACGCCATTGACGCAACCGGCTTCGATTTCGTCATCGCGTAGTTCGATCCCTTGATAATCGATCTCTTTCAAGTTAGCGACATAAGCTTCATAAGTTTCTTTGGTCGTAACCTCTTGCGGAAGGTAAGCATACCCAAGGTCCTCGGCGTTCTTCGTTGGATCGTTGCGGAAGATGAACGACACCCCGACGTAACTATCCCAGTTCTCATCCATCCACTCGATGATCGCCGGGATCTCGGACGGATCGTAAGAAACGGTGATCGAAACGTTTTGATCGCACCAGGTCTCTTGCAAGAGCCGATATCTTTCCAGCTGAGTGACAGCCGATTCCAGGTTAACTTCTACCTCTTCGACCTTGCCGTTTTTACGGGTAACCGAAGTGCGGGTGAAAGGCACTGTA
>JAGVLX010000136.1 GCA_020054065.1 Parachlamydiales bacterium
TGAGTCTTGATGGACTCGAACCATCGACCCCCTCATTAAAAGTGAGGTGCTCTAACCAACTGAGCTAAAGACTCTTTTGACCCCAAGGGGATTCGAACCCCTGTTATCGGAATGAAAATCCGGTGTCCTAGACCGGGCTAGACGATGGGGCCGGCGGTCATAAAAGTGCTTTGATATTACACTTCGGACGAATTTACCTCAAACGATTTTAGGCTAAACAGTTGAAATTTCCTGTTCCTTTTTCTTACACAAATCGTCGGCTTCTTTGCAGAACTTATCGGTCAGCTCTTGAATGTCTTTTTCGAATTTTTTTTGTACATCTTCAGGCAGGTCTTTTGATTTCCGCACGAGGTCATTGCTGTCACGACGGATCCCGCGGATATGGACTTTCGCCTCTTCTAACTTAGTATGAAGAATTTTAATCATCTGCTTGCGCGTCGCATCATCCATTTGCCCAATCGTGATACGGATCAGCTTGCCGTCAATCACGGGATTCACCCCTAAATTTGCCGCTTCAATCCCTTTACGGATCGGTCCCACATTCTGGGGATCAAAAGGGGTGACTTGCAAGGTTCGTGCCTCGGGAGCTGTGACGGAGGCAATATCTTTGATCCGCATGAGCGAACCATACACTTCAACTTGCACCCCATCCAACATCGCGGGATTGGCGCGACCGGTCCGAATATTTTTCATCTCTGTTTTAAAGTGTTCGATCGCAGCGGCCATTTTTTGCTTGGCCTGATCAGAAATACTCATAATCCTCCTTGTAATTCCCTAAACTAGCTCTGAATTAGCGTTCCGCCCAGCTTCTGTGATAGTATGTTGAGCGCTTTTTCGGGAACTAAATTGTTCATATTGAATACCAGAATCGGAATCCGGTTGTTCATGCATAGCGCCACCGCCGTGGAATCCATCACACCAATCTTTTGGGCCAAATAATCTTCATAACGGATGGTATCGTAGCGGGTCGCGTCGGGATTTTTTAGTGGGTCCTTATTAAATACGCCATCGACTTTGGTCGCTTTAAGCAACGCTTCGGCGCCAATTTCGCTGGCACGCAAGGCTGCCGCCGTATCGGTCGTAAAGTAAGGGTTGCCCGTTCCCCCCACAAAAATGACGATATGCTCCTTCGCTAGGTGGTCCATCGCTTTGCTCCAGACATATGGTTCGGCCACCTTAGGACATTCCAGGGCACTCATGAGATGCACTTTGCAACCTAATGCTTGCAGGGTATTTTGCAAGGCAATGCCATTAATCAAGGTCGCGAGCATTCCCATGTGGTCTGCCGGAGTGCGCTGCAAGCCGAGTTCGTTGGCATTAATGCCGCGGAAAATGTTGCCACCGCCGATAACGATGCCGACGGTCACACCGGAGTCTTGCAAGATTTTAAGGGATTTAGCGAGAGATAAGGTGGCATCGGAGTGGATGCCAGAGCGGCTGGGTCCGGAGAGCATTTCTCCGGAAAGTTTGAGCAGAATCCGTTTATACGGCAGGGAATTTTTCATCGCTTGCCTTTGGTAATGGGCGAACGAAGCGTTTGACGCCTCGCTCGCGCTATGCTCTTATGCTTGGCCTACAGACCAGCGGGTGAACGTTACGAGTTTTAACGGTGCGCCGGATTCTTTGGCTTTTTCTTTGACCAAATCTCCGACAGTTTTCTTGTCGTCTTTCACGTAGTGCTGACGCTCTAGGCAAACTGAAGTGTAAAACTTGTTGATCATCCCGTCTACGATTTTTTCAATCATGTTTTCGGGCTTGCCTTTAATCTGGCTGCGGGCAATATCCCGTTCGTGCTCAAGGACGTTTTGCGGCACTTGTTCAGGCGTGACATAGTCAGGCGCAGCAGCAGCTACGTGCATCGCGATATCTTTCGCGAATGGCGTTTCTTTGTTGCTGCCTTCCAGCTCGACAAGGGTCACAATTTTCCCGTTCATATGGGAGTAAACACCCACGGAAGCATTAGGCTTCTTTTCCACCACTTTGAAGCGGCGGATTTGGATATTTTCTCCGATCGCTTGAACGATCGTCGCGCGGTATTGGTCAACGGTCAGGCCGTTGTCTTTGGAATACTTTTGCGCCAAGAACTGTTCGAGCGAAGCGGGATTCGATTTTGCCAGCTCATCTGCGACGTTTTGCAGGAAGGTGCCGAACATTTCGTTATTGGTCACGAAGTCAGTCTCTGCGTTCACTTCGACGATGGCAATGCGGTTCCCCTGTTCGGAGATGCCGATTTTGCCTTCTTTCGTTTCACGCCCTTCTTTTTTAACCGCAGAAGCCATTCCAGATTTACGCAGAATGTCAATCGCTTGGTTAATGTCGCCATTAGCTTGAACGAGAGCTTCTTTACACTTGCCGATCCCTACGCCGGTCCGTTCGCGCAGTTCTTTAATTTTATCTGCAGTGATTTCGGCCATGGTTATTTCTCCTCAGATTCTTCAGACTCTTCAAAACGAACTTGGAGCTTTTCATTCTCCTCATTGCTGCCTGCCGATTCTTCTGATTCTTCGTCGTCTTTATGAGCGTACAGCTTCAATTCGCTTTTCTTTTCTACGATCGCTTCAGCCAGCGCTTGAACAATCAGCTTGATGCTCTTAAGCGCGTCGTCGTTGCAAGCAATGACGTAGTTGATCGGATCTGGGTCGCAGTTAGTATCCACCAAGCCCATCACCGGGATCCCAAGCTTTTTCGCTTCAGCGACGGCAATGTGTTCTTTACTAGGGTCGACGACGATGACGAGTCCTGGAGGATTGCGCATCGCACGGACGCCGGAGAGGTTTTTGTCTAATTTGATTTGATCTTTCGAGAGCAGGGAAAGCTCTTTCTTCGTCAAACCATCACCACCAGCAGCGATTCTTTTCTCGATCCGCTCCAGCTTTTTGATCGATTGACGGATGGTTTGGAGGTTGGTCAGCATTCCGCCCAGCCAACGTTCGCAAACGTAAAATTCGCCACACATTTCGGCAAGTTCGCGTACGACCGCTTTCGCTTGTTTTTTCGTTCCAACGAACAAGATCGATTTCCGTTTAGCGATCGTTTCTTTGACCACTTCAACGGAGGTGCGGATCTGTTGCAATGTTTTTGCTAAATCGATGATATAGAGACCATTACGCTCCTCAAAAATGAAACGCTTCATCTTGGGGTTCCAATGGTGGGTACGGTGTCCAAAATGGGCACCCGATTCAAGGAGATCCTTGATAGTTACTGGCGTAGATTTGGTTTGTTGCTCAGCCAAGCCTTGTCCCTTTATGTTGACGACGGCATCTTTCCCTTAAGGAAAGATTTCGGTCTTGGTTCTTATTGTTTTTTGAGTAGTTAACCACTTGCAAGTGGTTATTGAAACTTTGGGTTTCAAAAGCGCCTGGTCAGAATCGAACTGACGCTAGTAGCTTGGAAGGCTACAGTTCTACCACTGAACTACAGGCGCATGTAATGATTAGGTAGTATGCCAAGACGAGCGATTAAACACAAGGGAAAGATCGCGATCTCCTTCCTTGCTTAAAATGCCCTAGATCCGTACAATTTCCGGTGCTGTCATACTCGGGGTGTTAGCTCAGTTGGTAGAGCGCAACAATGGCATTGTTGAGGTCAGCGGTTCGATCCCGCTACACTCCATGGTTCCCTTCGGTCACCATGGACTAATATCAGTCGTCCTAGCGGACTCCAAACAAACAATTTTAAAACAGTAATCCGGGGACTTCTCTCAAGTGATTGACGGCTTTTTCGTCGGTTCTGACAAGAACAAATTGATAATCAAAGAAATCAGCATCACTTTCTTCCTCTTCATCCAGCAATTCTAACGCAAACACTTGCAAGATGTAATGCCCTTTTTCCAATTTGAGCTTGAGCTCTTCATTAGGCGAGCTGAATGGAGGATAAATGGCAAACTCTCCCGTGGGCACATTCAACACAATGGGAGGCGAGATTTCCAACAATTTTTCGAGTTCAGAAGGAGGAAGTGTGGGTTCGGAACCGGAGATAAAACGGGCTTCGACGTTATAAATGCCGTCGGCCCCGATCGTGAAGTAAGCGGTGCGCCCCTTATTGATGGCGCTCAGAAGTTCTTCTTCCGATCCTTCAAATTTAGCTTTGCGATCCACGAGGGAGAGGTCGCCGGCTGCCAGCATAGCCCCATCAACGTTAATTTGACGCGAGGCTTGAACGAACACGGTAGGTGGTTCGGGATTGTGCCGGCGGAGTTTTTCGCCGATCAGCTTGGTCAACCACACCCGATGATCGGAAAAATGGGTTTCATCGCATATTTTTCGCAGCAGGTCAATAGTGCGGGAAAGATCTTCGTCCTCTGTGGATTCATCCAGGTCGAAGTTTTCAATCACGAGATGTCCAAGACGGTTGAGTTGAACAATCCGCTCCCGGCTTGTCAATCCTTCAAACGACTCGTATAGATCTTCCCAATTGAGAATGTTAGACATTTTCTTTCATCCTCTAAGTAGTGTAAAAAAATAAATATAACATGCGTCGCTAATCAACGGTAGGCATAAGTCGCACTTGCATTTGTTATCTTAATACAAATTTAACAAACATATGATACCATCTATCGTTTAATTTAATAACCTTACTTATCTTTGGAACCTTATGGAAAGCATTTTTTCAGGAATTTTTTTATCAAAACCCAAACAACCTCATCCACCTGCTCCAACAACCTCCTCTCAACCGCTTCATGGACCAGAAGAGGGGATGCTAAGCCACGATCAAGCCGCACTTCATAACTACAGCGCACTGATCAATGACTGGGCTGAAAACCTCGCTAGCAAAGATATCGTTTACCTGGCACTAGCCAAGCAACAAATTCACGATAAGATCGATCACCTCCCCAAAAAAGCCGAGCGGATAGCGGAACTGATTCAGGCGCTTAATGAACGGAATTGGACTCACCCGCTTTTTGACAACACCGAGGAGTTTCCATTTTATGCATTGGCTGCTGTTAAAGAAGGGCAGCTCTCAGTCGAACAATTCACCACACTCACGTTTTTCCGCATGGCTTTGCTGAGTCAACAAGGAAAGAGTGCTGTGAGAGCAGTTCCTCTATTTAAAAACGGCCTTGTCAATCCCGTGGCCTTGCATATCGTCCATCAAACGATGTTGATTAGCAGGAATCAAAAAAACGCCAAACCCCACCTAACGCAAGAGCAATTGCTGGCCTATTTTGAACGGATGAAAAACAAACCCGTATCAGAACAATACTTCTTTGTCATCGATGATGAGCCAGATCCTGCAGGCAACAAGGAATCGGTTTCTAGAGGGATCAACAAAACCGGTTTAAATGTCTTGTGCCGCTTTAAAGAAAACGACAAACCAATGCGCATGGTTCCATCGTTCACCATGATGCAAGAGCTGTTAAATACCAAATTTTCCCATCCGATTAAATTAAAGCCGAGAATCGGGGTCTCTTCGGATGAGACGGTTTTCGCACACCATCAACGAAACGAGCATGTGGTCGCGACATCGATGCCACGATTCGATCTTCCTGAAACTGCTGATACCTATTTGGCAAAGCTGTTCGATTTCCCGTACCACGATCTGTACCATGCTTGGCTTCTTTCATCTATTTTGAATGAACATCGTTCTTCGCTAGCCAACCTTGTTACGGTTGCCGAGGAGCTTAATGTCTCCTCAACTAATCAATCAATTCGTGAATTTGCTAAACAATTGCGTAAGGATACGATTGATATGGAATACTCCCGTTATCGTACAGACATTTATCCCGATCTTGATTCAGACGTCCGCTTTTGGATGACTGTTGGACAAGTCGTGACCAGAACGATTAATCAGATAAAATCCATTCCTATCTACGAACATCAAACCGTTTTTTATGCAGTCCTGGAAAAGATTAAAAGCTTAAATTATTTCAAGCCTCAAAGAATTAACACGGATGGCCTGTGCAGTGCTGCTAGTAAAATCAAGGAGGAAGCTCTCGAGAAAAATCCCGAATTGCTTCTCGTCGCAGCCCTATCTGAGAAGTCCTTCAAAGAGATGTTAATGTCAATGCAGTTTGGATACTACCTGCACGAAAAGTTTCATAATTGAACACTCTTTCAGATCTTTGGAGAGACAATTGCAAAACTCAATAGGTCTGTGGTCTATAGCATGCGTAGCATGCTTTGGGCGGCGATAGATCGCATACGCATCAAGCTAAGGAAATATTCAAATTGAAACCTGCTAATTGACCTATTATTTTGTCGCGGAGCGATATTTCTATCAA
>JAGVLX010000039.1 GCA_020054065.1 Parachlamydiales bacterium
AAGGAAATCTGAGAATTTTTTCGAATCTTCGGGCGTGTAGTTTAAATAATTTCTAAAATAGAGAAATAGTTTACCACGGAGCATCATTTTAGCAAATTTCCAAGGGCAATTTCCCACCTTCTGCTCTTTAACCGGGATGTGATAGTCATGTTGAAGATCTAGTAAGATATCTACTTTTTTATTAAACCACTCTTTTCCTTCTGGATTATTTCTCGTCGAATTGAGCGCTTTGAAAGCCAACCATAAATTTTTTGTTCTATTAACTTTATAAACAGTTATTCCTGAAACTTTACAGTCATCTCCGGCGTCCATTTTAAGAAAAAAAGCATCGTAAAGAATTCCCGTCTGGTGTTCGTGCCATCCTACAGCCGCACCGATGGGTATCGTTTCTGTTTTTAATTTATTATGAGAATTTTTAAAGTTTTTTGTCGTTTTAATAAATTCAATGGTTTCCAACCATAGTCGTTTTTTACATTGCTCGCTTTTTGGAAAGTTACACTGTCTAAATTCGGATGTTTCAGCAAACTCAACCATCGATTGAATGATTTCAGTTAATGCGATTCCCGCAAATAAACACTCAAGGGGTATCTTTCTTTTTCCAGAAGGAATATCAATATTTACAGACCAGCGATGGGCTAATAATTTTTGAGCAATCCACACCTCATCGAATAGCGATTGGTTTCTAAGCATAGAAGTCATTTTTTTTCTTTTGAGCATCCTCGAAAGCAAAATGGGTATGAATCCATCATTATCGGGTATCCCAGTATTGCAATTTTTTTGCATAAAAAATTTAAAAATTTTTAATGCTTTTCGTGATATGGACAAGTTAAGCGGAGTTTTACCTTCTTTATTCTGGACATTCAAGTCAGCACCGCTTTGTGCAAGAAGTTTAACAATTTCTAAGTTATCCACGTTAACAGCAGTATGTATTGGATAATTTCCATCAAGATTAGGTGTATTTGGGTTCGATCGTGGATCGTCCAACAAGACTCTTAACATCACACTATTATTTTTAGCGATTGTGGCGTGATAAGGTGTATTTCCTTCAGAATCGTAGATTTCGAGCGTGGGAATGATTTTAAGATTTTCTTTTAATAGCTGAACATTCCCCGTATTAATCGGTTCAAAAAGCATCGCGCGCAATTGTTCGCGAGTAAAGATGCTTCTTTGACGTTTTGGGCTAGACATATCCGGAGTAATGAGGGTCCGTTTACTAGATAGTTGTGTAATATGATTCATAAAAAACAATGTATAAATTAAATTATTATAGAAAAAGTATACGAAAATATCGATTTAACATCAATAATATCAAATATTTATGCAAATTGATACATGGGAGGACGATGACGGTATCTTCTTTGTAACGAATTTAAGTGACGATTGTTCACGGGAATATCAGGACGATGCACAAAAATGTATTCAAGAACCTTAAAATATCTCCATTTGTACGATTTTGAAGCAATTGCAGTGAGGAGCTCCCGATCGACGATTGAAGGGTCGGGATGGAGACCAGGCGGGATACTTCTTAAATATTCTTTTACAGATTGATCATAATCGATCGCAGCATCTTTCCGGTCCCAAGTGCTCCATAATTTACCCAGAGTGGTACTATATTTTTCAGATGTAGCTTTGTCCATGTTTAACACTTTATTCATGTAGTGATAGAGCAATCCACGAGGATTTAACTTTCCTGTCGCCCAACAACAATTTCCCACAGTTTGATAATGAGTGGTAATTCGATGATAGAGTTTAAGACCAAGAAACGTATCGATCTCCTCTGTAAACCATTTTTCTCCCGCTTTTGAGCCTTTTAAATCGATCGATTTTTTTGCAGCCTCTCTAATTTTATCTGTATGCTCCACCTCAAAGATGGAAATCCCGGGATAAGGGGCACTATGCTCTCCACGATTGAGCTTCATAAAAAGTGCTTCATTGAGAAGTCCCGTTGCATGTCCGAACCACCCCACGGCAAACGCAGAAGTTTTACTTAGATCTTTTCCATTTTTTACTTCAGCTTGGTGTTTAAAAAGATTTTCCAAGGTATCAATCACGTACTGAAGCATCACTACCTTTGCTTCATACGGGATTCCCATTTCAAATTTTGCAAACTCTTCGGTGTGGATAAACTTTTTTAAGGATTCCACGATGGCGCGATTCGTTATTTCTGGAAAAAAGGCTTCAAGCGAGGCAGTGACTTCACCCACTTGAACTTTATTGGATAATGACCAGCGGTGAGCTAACAGTTTTTGCTTCTCCCAAAGTCTTGTAACGGCCGATTCATTTTTGGCCAGTTTTTCTACGAGTTGTGAATGGGTGACGCATGCAACCATGGAGGGAGTAATTCCTTTGGTCGTGATGGAATTCGGGGTAGATAAAGGAAAAAGCAACTCAGCAATTTCAGGATAGTTATAAGAAAGAGAAAGATAAAACGGGGTACACCCATCGACATCTATTGCATCGCAGTTAACGCCCTTTTGCAGGAGAGCTTTGACCATCTGTTCACTTCTTGCAAGAACGGCAAGATGTAAAGGAGTTTGCTTCGCTTTATTAGGGACATTAGGGTCTGCATTGGGATGGGTTAGCAAGGCATCGAGCAGATCAGCCCGTTTATTGACAATCGCCACGGCAATCGGCGTTTGGTCTTTCGCGTTGTAAAAATCTAAACTTGAAAGGTTAGCGATGATGTTTTTTATCTCATCACTCGTTGCACTTGCGTTGTCAAGCATTTGAAACAGTCGTTCGCGGGCCACCGTGACATCTAAAAAACTTTTTTTAGTTGGATGGAACCATACGCAAGTGGACGGCCGTTTTAAAATGGGGGGAAAATAATTAGGAAGGGGGGGAAGCATAAAGATAATCTCTTAAAAAAATTATTAAAATAAACTAACAATCTGATCTTGAATCCCGCCGGTCACTTGGATGGACCCGTCGCTATGGACATAAATGTCATATTCGAGGCGGATTCCAAATTCGTCGGGCAAATAGATACCGGGTTCGATGGAGAAGCAGGTATTAGGGAGAATTAAACGGGTGTCATGGGTTTCGAGGTCATCCATATGGGTGCCATTGCCATGATCTTTAATATGAATATTATGTCCGGTGCGGTGAATAAAATTTGCCCCATAGCCAGCCGCTTCGATGATCTTGCGGCACGCTTGATCCACTTCCCACCCATGGAGGGGCATATGGCGTCCGAGCCGCTGACGAACTAAATCGGTCGCATGGTCGCGCGCGTTTTTGACGATGGTGAAGATATTCACATATTTTTGCGGTGCTTGCGGCCCGGCATACCCAACACGGGTAATATCGGCATAGGTTGCCTGGGGCTTGTCTTCTTTACACCAGAGGTCGATAAGAATAAAATCATTCACGCGAATGATGGAACTGGTGTCCGGCTTAGGTTCATAATGGGGGTCAGCGGAGTGGGCGTTGATGGCGCAGATAGGTTTTCCTTCCGTGACGCAATTGTGTGTTGCGAACTCTTGCAGGATGAATTCTTGAACTTGGTATTCCGTGACATTGCGTTGTTGTTTTAAAGCATCGCCGATAAATTTCCAGGCCTTTGCGACTGTTTCGTCGAGGATTTTAGCTGCATTTAGATGGGAGTTAAGCTGCTCTTCCGTCCATGTGCTGGTATAATACATCATCAGATCTGCTGAAGAAACAACATCGACGCCGAATCCGCGCACCAGCTCTATTGTTCCTGCATCCACTTTTGAAACAGCAGGAACCGCGTTGCGCGGTGAGTATTCCATGGCTATTCGTTTTAAGCCGCTCAATTGTGCTTTTACACTAAGTTCCAATTCCTGCCAGGATAAGAACTTTATCATTTTTCCAGGAAGATGGTTTAAGACGTGCGGTTCAATCTTACTGACGATTTTGACCGGTTCCCCCTTTTGAGGGATCCAATAAAAGAATCGGCGGGTGGTAAAGTGTTCCGGTGTGATGCCAAGAAATTCACATGCAAGCTCATTACTGCGCCGAAAATCGTACAGCAGCCAACCGTCAAGTTGACTCTCTTTCAATTTCTTTTGAATTTCAGGCAGCTTTTGCTCGATGTTCATGATCACCATTCAAGCGCTTTTTTATCTTGAAAAAATCCGCCGGTGGGGCCGTTTTCAGGCAACGTAGCAGCCCAAACAATCGTTTCGGCGCCTTTGTCAATGGAGCGTGGCGCGAAAGGACCACCCATATCGGTTTTGACCCACCCTGGGCAAACAGAGTTGACCAGCACATTGGTTCCTACCAACTGAGCCGCAAACACGCGGGTAACGCCATTGAGGGCCGTTTTAGAGATTCGGTAAGTCGGCGCGTCGGCTCCCATATCGGTCAAGGAACCGTAATGGCTAGACACATTGACCACCCGTCCATAATTTTGTTTGAGCATGATCGGAATCAGGTGTTGGCACATAAAAAATGGTCCAAACAGGTTGGTTTCGATGGTATTGCGCAAGACATTGGGGGAAACGGAGAGGACCGTTGCCTGTTCATCTTCACTGCGGTCCAACAACACCGCCGCATTGTTGACCAGTATATCGAGACGTCCAAAATCTTTTTTAATAAACTGTTCTACTTGTTTAATGCTTTCAAGGTTTTGGGTGTCAAGCTGCCGATAGGTTATATTGTTCAACCCCTCCTCGGCCAATTCACGTACCTTCTTTTCTCCTTTCTCCCGGTCGCGGGAAGTGAGGATCACATGGTAATTGCGCTTGGCAAGCTGGCGGCATACTTCGACTCCGATGCCGCGGTTGGCACCGGTCACAAGAGCAATTTTTTCACTCATTAGCCTCTCCATTTAACGATTTACTATCAGCGGCCAATCCCATGACGTGTAGGCCATTATCGACATATAAACAGGTGCCGGTGATCGCTGAAGCGAGGGGTGAGAGAAGAAATGCGGCGGCGTAACCCACTTCAGTCGCTTTCAGCTCTTTGACAATGGGAGCATTGGCGTAGGAATACGCGATCACTTTTTCGATGAATCCGATCGCTTTGGCGGCGCGGCTGCCTAAGGGCCCGGCTGAGATGGTATTGACCCGGATGCCCCATTTCCGTCCGGCTTCCCAAGCGAGAATGCGGGTGTCGCTTTCTAGAGCGGCTTTCGCGCCATTGAGTCCTCCGCCATATCCAGGGATCGCTTTTTCTGCGGCCAGATAGGTCAGGGACAAGGTAGCGCCCCCTGCATTCATGAACGGACCGAAGTGCGCCAGCAAGCTGACGAATGAATAAGCTGAAGCGCTGGAGGCGGCTAAGTAGCCCTTGCGGGATGTTTCAAGCAGCGGTTTGGCCGCTTCTGGACCATTGGCTAAAGAATGAACAAAAATGTCGATGTTGCCGAATTCGGTTTTGACTGCCTGAGCCACTTCGGAGATCGTGTATCCGTTATGCTCTTTGTACCGTTTATTTTCTTTGATCTCTTCCGGCACATCTTCGGGCTTATCAAACGCGGCATCCAGCGGATAGATTTTTGCAAATTCAAGCAGTTTGCCGTTGTTCAATTTACGGGACTGATCGAATTTGCCGGTTGAGAGGCCAGTGGTAAAAATTTTTAAGACAGGGGGCCATGTTCCAACAATGATCTCTGCACCAGCCTCGGCAAGTGCTTTGGCAATGCCCCAGCCGTAGCCTTGGTCGTCGCCAATCCCGGCGATAAACGCTTTCTTTCCTTTCAAATCAATAGGCAACATAGTTCCTCCTATACCGAACGTATACACTAATAGAAGAAAGAGTTTACCTAGATTTCGATTATATACTCAAAACAATTCAAAACTTAGGTTTTTTTGGCTAGTCCTGTATTCAAAGATCAATATAATTTTAAGACACGTGTATATACCAACTTTATTCGGCAAAGTTAGAGGTCAGCGAAATGAGGCCCATGATGTCTTCTTTCTTATCGCCTACAGAGAGGACCCCAGTTTTTTCAGGCGTATCCCGCATGATTTTTGTCATGGCAACGCGCAACTCGGTAGCCGCTGAATTCAATTGGAGGATCGTATTGCGGAATTGATGGATCGATTCGGTCGTTAATTGCGCCGTATGGCTAAGCTGCGCCATCGCTTCGTTGATCTGTTCCGCCGCGGCAGATTGCGACTGCATCCCGTTGTTAACCGTTTCAAAACGGGAAGTCAGTTCTTGTACCTGAGTGATGATGATCGCGAGCTGCTCGCCGACTTTGCGGACCTGTTCTCCCCCATTACGGATCTCTTGAGTAAAGTCATCGACGCCAACCACGCTGGAGGAGATGGCGCTGACAATTTCAGTGACGATTTTCTCGATGTCCAAAGTGGCCAAGGCGGTCTGGTCAGCCAAGCGGCGGATTTCGCGGGCAATCACAGCAAAGCTGCGTCCGTACTCTCCGGCTTTCTCCGCTTCGATCGCGGCGTTCAACGATAGCAAGTTGGTGAGGTCAGCCACTTTGGTGATGGTGGTGATCACAGAGGTGATGTTCCCCGCTTTTTCATTGAGGATGCCTAATTTTGCCGCAATGCTGGCGGAAGCGTCAACCATCTGCGACATGATCTCTTCCATGTGGAGCAAGCTTTCCTTCCCAGATGCGGCCAAAGTAGAAGTTTCGTCAGCTACGCGGCTGATTTCGCTGACCGTAATGGCAAACTCTTTCGCGGTGTTAGAGATTTGGTTGGCCGTGACAGAAATTTGACGTGTAGTCGCTTCCTGTTCGACGATAATAGTCTCTTGCTGTTTGGATGCGGAAGCGATCTCGGTGGCGGAAGTGGTTAAGCTAATCCCCATGTGTTGCAGCTGGCCGATGATCTCTTCAAACGACTGGGCCATTTCATTAAAGGTCACCGCCACTTGCCGCAGCTCATCTTCGTCAGTGCTCAGTACATCGACGCGGGCGGAGAAGTCCCCAGTCGACAGCCGTTTTGTTGCTTCTAAGATTTTACGTAACTGCGAAATGATCTTCTCGAAGTTTTCAGCCATGAAGTTAAACGAAATGCTTGCGCGTCCGACTTCATCGGTGTACAGAATCGGAACACGGGCCGTCAGGTCGCCAGAGGTGAGGCGGCGGATGACGCCATCTAGGTTTTCAATCGAGCGGACCACCTCGCGAATGAACACATGGCCTAAGATGAATCCGATCAACCCGATTAATAACGCTAATCCTACGATCCCGAAGCCAATAAAATAAACCCGTTGCTTTTGCGCTTGAAGGACGGTTTCATTCAGGTCTGCTTCAGACTGAGAATAGGCAAATGCAGAGTTAATTGTTTTAATTCCGTCGGTCAACACGTCATGCAGCGTTAACGTCACCGCGGCAGGAACCCGCAATACTTTTGTATCGATCATGTCAATCAAGCGGTCAGCACTGGTTAGAAATGCTTGTAGCTTGTTTTTGATCTCCATATAAGACTGATCGTAATGAGATTGAGAAATCGGACTGAACCCTTGAAAGGTTGCGAGATGAATGCTTAGCAGTTTCAAATTGCTTTTGATCAGATTGGAATATATGCTAAGTTGCGACAACTGCTGCTCAGTCGCCTTTTTATGGATCGCCACATCTTCTGCGGTAAGGATCAGCTTTGCCAGCTGCTCGATAATCACGGGGATTTTTATCAGGGATACATCGGTCATCGAAACGGATGTTTGTTCCGGATCATTAAAATACGCTGTCGTATCGCCGACATAGAATAAAAGTTCCCGTAACGAGGTCAGCAATTCAGCATGGTATTGATTATTTTTTTCCGGCGTCAATTCACTCATTTGACGTTTGATAAAATCCCACCGCTTTTGAATTTGCGTAAACTGGAAATCATCACGGGTTTTAAAAACAGGTTCATCTTCTCCAAGCCGCAAACTTCGGCCCAGCTCACGGTTGTAGGTATCCAATTTTTTTAAACTCTCCCCAATCGTCGCTTCGAGGGCAAGCACTTCAGTACGGATCGCTTGATTGCCATTCAAGTAACTATAGGACAAGATTTGGTGTTCCGTCACAAACTGAAGCAGCTCTCGCAAGGGACGCTGGTATTTCAAGCTATTCAGTTTGTGATTCTCCGCTTCGCTTAAATGCAAAGTCCAATAAATGATCGCGGATGCAAGAATCAGCAGCATGCCGCCAAAAAAGCTTAGGACCACATAATATTTTTGAGGATAAGAAATGTTACTATTGATGCGATTAAATAACTCTTTCGGTGAGAAGGACATGCGTCATCCTGTTCGGAATACGTTGTGTTAAGACTTTTTTAGAACAGAACCCGTAGAAAATCAAGGATTATTTGAAGAATTACCCTTAGCGGAATCGGTTTTTTTGGGTTGGATAATCAGAAAATTAGCGTCGTAGGTAATGATACCCAACAAGATAGAGTTAATCACCCGGTCGATCGTCACATCATATTTTTGCGTCACCGAAAGGGGATTGGGATTCATGGGATCCGCCACTGTAATGAGCTTTTTCTCTCTATCATAACCACATAGGATCACAAAGTGTCCTAGTGGCTCGCCTTTGATGGAATCGAGGATGCAGTCTGGCCCATACTCGCGTGGATACCGATAGAGGAAATTCGCATTCGTTCCGGTGAGGATCGGAATGTTTTGATTTAAAAATTTACGAATGAGGTCACGAGTCAAGTCTTCGAGTTTTAGCTTGCCGCCTAGCTCCAAAAATTCCAAGTAGGCACGCGTTGCAAGAATGAGTTTCGCATCTTTTTTAAACATCATTTGTTCGGTGAGCTGCTGCGTCAACTTATTCTTTTCGTAGGGAAACCATGTGGGATCAAACACTTGCAAGTTGTATGTATAGATTGTCGCCTCATAACCTCGCTTAAGGGCATGGCATGCAAGCCAAACCGCCAATGTTCCACCCCCTTCGAACGCATGGGTTTCGGCAATGACCTGAGAGAGTTCGATGGAATCATTGTAATACTTGTAGACCGAATGCAGGCAGGTGGGGCCGCACGTTGAATCGTTGGGTTGCGGCAAGATTTCAATATCGAATTTATGGGCGATACGATCATTCACACAGTGCCTGTAATGTCTGATTCAATGACTGGGAGATCCGTTGTTGAATCGCGGGCCAATCGCGGGAGACGGCATGCTTTTGATTGACCTCTAATTCGATCCCTGCGTATTTTTCTTCAGGATACATCTTCCGCAAATATGTTGCAAATCCGTCGCTTTTACCGGCATAAGGATAGTTTTTACGGATGATTAGGGCAGAGTTTGCATGCTCCAACTGCTTCGCCCATTCCGAACAAAAAGATTGTTCCAGCTTACGCGCTGGATCATAGAGCAACCCAATGTCGCAATGCCTCTCTTCTCCTTCAAAAAGTGGAGAAAACGTATGGACGGATACATGGAGAACTCCCCTTCCTTCTTCCAGATACGTTTTAATCGCTTGCTCAACATTCAACCGATACGGAAAATAGTAGTGCTCCAACAGATCGCGTTTATATCCTTTCGGAAGGGGTTTGGTGAATTCGGAAAATAACTGCCTGTGACCCACCGAGCGGTTTAATTCCACCAACAGCCGCGTGGTGGTATTAAAAAATAAGGGCGCCTGCAAATCATCGGATAATGTTTTAGCTAACTCAAGCGCGCCGGGATCCCATCCGCGGTGGCTTGCGACAATTTCGTGCGCATTTTCAAACAAACGTGCAAACGGCGCTGGGATTTCATTGCCCCCATGCTCGCATGTGATGAGCAGTTGCCGATTATGCGCTAAACATTTCTCCATGGTGTAAACAATGGCATAGTTGCCGATAGATATCCTGCATTGTTGTGCGGGATGGATTTTTTGCAAATGCCTGCTGGATGCGGCGGGCGAGTGGACCTTGAGAGAGGATGATGTCTAAAGCATGATCCATTGCACTGGCAGGCTCGGTTTGATTCTTCACCGAGTCGGCAATATGCTGCCAGAGTTCTCCGATTGTCAACTTCGTTTGGTCAAAGACTCCAAACAGACGTAAAAAAGCGGAATCTTGAATCAACGCTTTTTCTCCATCCTTGATCGCATCCAAAAAGATTTTGACCAACTTGCCCTGATTGGCCTCATGAATGTCGCGGAGTGAGCTCCATTTTTGATGGATCAATGCCTTCAACGTGTTGATGATTAACTGGAGCACCGCCAGATCGGCGACGGGGCATTCTTGCACATCCAAGACGCGGATTTCAATGGTATAGCGATCAAAACGGGCAATCGCTCCGCGGGAATTGAGCCATTCATGCTGCAAGATTTTTTCAGGGTCATGCGGTGCGATATCTTTGTATATCCGGTTGAGGATCACGTCCTCATATTCTGCTTTGGTACGAATCGGCTCCGGGATCAGGTCGCCGGTGATGGAAGGGATTTTTGCTGAGTTTTGCAAATACACTTCCAAGCGGCTATCAACGGCACCGGTGAGGCTGCCATCCATGATGGGAGAACTGGCCGCTAACGCCGGCATTAAAGGCAGCAGCAGCCGGATGGCTGCATGCAGCTGACCGAACTCTACATCGTTTGAAAAAGGCAAATTGAGGTGGACGCTTTGAAGATTCGCCCAGCCATGGCCGCGGCAATCAAAGATGCGGTGGAACGAATCGTAGATGGCATTTTGCTCATGGGGCCATAGGCTCATTTCGGTATAGGGATCCATCCATGGATGCATCCCGGTCGGCATGAGCTGCGCATTAAACGCTTCGAGGCGTTTGTTTGCTTCGACGATGTTTTGTTGAAAAAGGGTGTCTAAGTGACTTAGGGAGGTCACAGGTTCAGGGGTTTTGAATTCCAAGACATGCAGGGCAAGTTCGTTGGACCAGCCGATGTCACCATTCTCGACCTCATTAAGGTATGAGCCTGACATGGCATAAAATAGCTTATCCGTCACCGGTTTTACATTCAGGGTATTCCGGTCTACAATCATATATTCAAGCTCGACACCGTAGCCATGAAAAAGAGGCAACCGCAAGATGCTCACTGTGCCCTCTTCTTCACAGCTCATGTGCCGATCCCCTGCTTTCTATTTTCGACCCTCCGCAACAAAATCGACATGATCTTATGATAAAGCTCATCGCCTAACACCAAGTCTTCCACTCCAGCATCAATGCTGGGATTGTCATTGATTTCAATCAAGTAGCAATTGTTGTTATGTTCTTTGATATCGACGCCGTAAAATCCGTCGCCGATCAAATTTGCCGCCTTTAATGCTGTACTGACCACGCGCTTGGGGGCCATCCCTACCGGCAAGGTCTCCGATTTTCCGGACAACACTTTACCCGATCCAAGCCGTTCATAAATCTGCCAGTGTTTGCGCGCCATGTAATATTTGCATACAAACAACGGCTGCTTGTCTAAAATGCATACGCGCCAATCGAATTGAGTCGGGACAAATTCTTGCGCAATCAATAGATCCGATTTATCCAGCAACGTCGGCAAAATTTCATACAGATGCCGCTGACTTTCTACTTTGACAACTCCATTCGAGAACGCACTGTCGGGCTGTTTTAACACGCATGGAAAACCAAGCTGCTGGATCATTTCATCCACGTTGTCATGATGCAGGATGATCGTTTTGGGAGTTGGCACGTGATGCTTCTCCATCACTTCAGCAAGGTATACTTTGTTGGTACATTTGAGGATCGAATCTGGATCGTCAATGACTACTAACCTTTCTGCCATGGCGCGCCGAGCAAACCGATAGGTGTGGTGGTTGACGCTCGTGGTTTCCCGAATGAAGAGCGCGTCGAATTCCGCTAGGCGGGCATAATCCTCTTTGTTAATGATCTCCGTATCGAAACCAATCGATTCGGCAGCCTTGATAAAACGGTTGATCGCTTTTTCGTTGGAAGGGTTGTTGTTTTCTTTGGGATTGTAGAGAATGGCCAAGTCATAGCGTGCATTCGATTTCTTGCGCATGCTGCTGCGCTTGCCCGCCAAATAATCTTGCGCGCATGAAATCACGAGCTCGCGCTGATCGGGCGTAATCTCATTGACGTTGACCGGAGAGATATTCTGCATCGTCCATTTGTGGTCATTTTTGATGAAGGTAGCCTCTAAAAAAGGCGCCTGAAACTCTTTGAATAAGGCACTACTCAAGCGGTCGTGCTTTTGCGTCGAACTTTTTCCAAAGAAGATCCTTAACAAAAATTTATGCTGGGAGATGTGCTTCAAACTTTGCTGGATCACATCGTCCAGCTCCTCTGAAACAATCCGCGTCATCGTCGGCGATTTCAAGTCCTGAATCGTTTGTACATTCGGCATTGGTTTATGGCCGCGTGCTTGGGCTAGCAGGGAGACATAGTAACCGGTGGATTGGTACCGGTAGGAGCGGCATAAGTTCAACACTTTGACGAATCGCGAGGTGCTGAATTTAGGGTCTGTTAGGTAGGCTTTGGCGGAGATCACCTCGACATTGGGAATATGGAGCGACCAGTCCTGGGGGTTGTTGACAACAACGTAAACTTTCATTGAGGGTGATCCTCTATTTTATGGCCAGCAAAGTAGCTGATTATGGTTTCGGTTGCAAGAGGGAAAAAACGACAAAACGACCAAAGGGACCTAAACGACCAAAAGGACATAAACGATGGGTGGCTTTCTTTAATTTAAAAACAAAATCCCTGCTTAAAAGTTCTGAAAGCCATAAGACTCATTTTGGTCCTTTAGGTCGTTTTGGTCGTTCTGTCGTTTTTCCGTGCCTTTGGAGTTTTCGAGGAGGTTTTGCCAGAGGGCGAGCTCTTCATCGGTCGGCTTATTCCTTTCATCAGGACATAAAAAGCTAAGCAGGATCGTTTTACCATCCGGATCGTTCAATCCAATCCATGCCAAGCGAAACCGGGTGCCGCTATGCGACATCCCATAGATCGATAGGACGGGGTAATCTCCCCACCGGTATTTTTTGATGGTGAGCTTTCGTCCGCCCAGCCGTTTGAGCTCACGGTGAAATCCTTTATCCCCTTCAAAATCATTAGGTCCGGTTTGGGTAACAGTAGGACTGTGTTTTACCGCAATGATCGAGGATTTTAAGGGTCGTTTCCCTTTGAAATAACTTTTTAGCGTCCCTGCTTCGCCCCAGAAGACCCCCTCTTCCAAATTGGGTGTTTCTCCGCGCGAGCGCATGACAAAATTTCCGGGCAGATCAAACTCAATCGCGGGGAGAGGCTCAAGTCCAGGCAGCAAAGGGCCGGCATCTAATCCTGTCAGCCAAGCGGGAATGGCGAGGAATAGAGCAAATAAGCGGGCTTTCATGTAAGTACTCATTTTGTTGAGATTTTGTAACCTTATTGTTATAAGACAACTTAAATATTAGTTTAACTAAACAGAGATCCACAAATGAAAAAAATTGAAACTCAAAATGCCCCAAAAGCAGTAGGTCCTTACTCTCAAGCGATTAGTGATGGCCATCTCTTATTTGTATCCGGTCAGCTGGCTTTCGATCCGGCGACAGGCAAGATCATAGAGGGTACCATTCGGGAACAAACGAAGCAAGTATTGAAAAATCTTGAAGCGATCTTAAAAGCGGGTAACAGCAGTTTGAGCCAGGTGTTGCGGACCGATGTCTTCCTTGCCAATTTAAGCGATTTTAAAGCGATGAACGAAGAGTATGCGTCTTGGTTTAAAGACCCCTATCCAGCGCGGCAAACGATCGAAGCAAAGTTATTCAGCGGTGCATTGGTGGAAATTTCCTGCATCGCAAAAATTAACAACACTTAAATGAAGGAAAAACTATGGAAAAATGTTCTTATGAGGAGTGTCAACTCAATTGGTACGGCAAAATCAATTGTTGGTTCAAATGTATCGGCGAGGGACTAGGCAATTTTTTATTGTTAGCTATCCGTTTATTTTGGGGCATCAACTTGGCTGTACATGGATGGCAAAAGATCCAAAATCCGCAAGCGACCATTGATAGTTTTAGAGGAATCGGAATCCCTTATCCTGAAATTGGGTATTATCTGAGTACAGGGGCTGAATTTTTTTGCGCCATTTTACTCGTCATCGGACTCTTTTCCAGAATTGCCGCGATTCCGATCATCATCAATATGATCGTGGCGTATGTCATGGCCCACTCTGATTCGATCAAAGATTTATGGCTGGAAACCAGTCCTTTCTTTACCCAAGGACCGTTTTTATACCTGTATGCCGCCTTAATTATATTCTGCTTTGGCCCAGGTAAATTTTCTTTAGACTATTTCTTCACCGGCTATCACAGATACTGTAAGATGCCGTAGTAGTTTGAATGGATGAAGGTATCCGGATTAATCTTCCGATTCCGAATCTTCGTACCCGCGCCCGCGGGCGCGGGCACGAAAGATTAGGAAATGAACTAAAGACGGATACGGAAAAGCAGGGGACTAAATAGAATACTCTATATTAGTCCCCAATTCTTATTTTACCCTCAGAACGATTTTGCCGCGGGTGTGCTGGGTTTTAATCTTCTCTAGCGCTTTTGCGGTTTGACTCAAGGGGAGCTCCTCAATCTCCGGTGCGACCAATGTTCCTTTATTAAACTGCTCCGTCAGATTTTTAAGCTGTTGCCCATCCGGACGTACGAACACATTCACAAACTTTGTTTCCGCGTTGGTGATGGTGGACGGGCGATTGCGATCCACAATGCTGACGACAATCCCGTTTTTCTTTACAGCAGGGATCGTATTCTTTAACGTCTGCCCTCCCACTAAATCTAGAATCGCATCGACTCCATTCGGCTCTTTCGTTTTAACGGCATCGACAACATTGTTTTTGTTGTAGTCGATTGGAGCGTCCGCTCCTAACTTGCGCACATAATCGTGGTTCTTCGGACTGGCTGTCGTATAAATATAACATCCGGCATCCCGGGCGATTTGAATCGCAAAACTGCCGACTCCGCCAGCGCCGCCCAAGATCAAGATTTTATCTCCTTTTTTCGGTTTGATGGCTTCATGAATGGCCTGCCAAGCCGTCAAAGCGCATAACGGAATGGAAGCGGCTTGGGCAAACGATAGATTTTTAGGCTTGAGGGCTACATGCTTGCCGTCCACCACCAAATATTCCGCAAACGATCCATCTTTCACTGTCTGCTTGCGGCAATACGTATAAACCTGATCGCCCACTTTAAAGTTTTTAACATTATCCCCCACCCCTTTGATGGTTCCCGCAGCTTCCCACCCTAGAATAATCGGAAACTCGTAGGGCAAAAAATTCTTAAACATTCCCTCTTCAATTTTCCAATCCACCGGATTGACACCGGAATACTCCACCTGGATTAACACTTCATCCGGATTCGCTCTTGGCATTGGCCGATCCGCAAAGCGCAGCTTGCTGCTATCCCCAAACTCTTCAATATAAACCGCTTTCATATAATCAGTAGCTTGCTTTGTTAGTGCCATAGGGTCCTCCTTGTGATTTTTGCATTAAATCGATGACTTCCTCATCCTCGGTTTGAGCAAAATGTTGATAAAATTGCCCAACTGCCATAAATCCTAAGGGGCAGTGCGGGCAGACAATCGCATCGACGATGTGTTCGATTTCCCGGTAGGTGTCAGGCGGGGAAACCGGTACAGCAACGATGATCTGCTTGGCTTTCCGCGCCTTGATGGACTTGATGGCCGCCTTCATCGTTGCTCCGGTTGCCAGCCCATCGTCCACAATGATCACCGTCTTTTGCGCCAGATTGACGGGTTTCCGTCCCTGCCTATATAAGGCCAGGCGTTGTTGCGCTTTTTGTTTTTCCTGTTCAATCGTTTTTTTGAGATATTCCGGCGTGACGCCTAATGCTTCAATCGTATTCTCATCAAAGATTCCCTCGCCATCTTCGGTGATGGCTCCAATGGCAAATTCGGGATTGCCAGGCGCACCGATCTTGCGTGGGCTGATAATGTCTAAGGGCAGCTGAAGGGCTTGAGCGATTTCATACGCGACGACGACGCCGCCGCGGGGAAGAGCAATGACGATGGATGACGGATCGTTCCGATATTTCTCTAAATAAGAGACAAGGGCTTGTCCGGCATCCTTGCGGTCACTGTAATACATACTCTCAGCTTTGAGAGGTTACTCTCATTCTTCAAGGTGGCTGAGGAGCATCCAAGCACTCTTTTCATGGAATCTAAGCCGCGAAATAATTAGGTCGGCCGTCCCCTCGTCACCAATTTTTTGAGCTTCTTTGATTAATTCTAGCGCCCGTTTGGTCATCTCCAGATGGTCGACATACAATTCGGCGATTGCCGTTTGCCCATCGACGAGTCCCGAGACCTCATCAATCCGGGTGAGTTTAAGAAATTCTTTTAACGATCCAGGAGCGTTTCCGCCAACCATCCGGATCCGTTCAGCGAGTTCATCAATTCCTTCAGCTAACTCTTCATAAATCTCTTCGAAAAACTTATGCAATTGAAAAAAGCGCCGGTCAATCACATTCCAGTGGGCATTCTGGGTTTTGGTATAGAGGACATAGGTGTCGGCAGTAAATTTGGAAAGAGAGGGAATAATTTTTTCAAACGGGAAGACGGCAGTTTCTTTTTTTGACATAGAAAAAACCTATATAGAAGTTAGTGAATGGTTTAGAGAAAAAATGCGATGCTGCGACAATCGTGCGTTGCGCGGCCCATTCGTTGAATTAGCATCACGCAACGGCACAAATAACACGTGTATGGCGACTAACGATAGAGTCCGGTCAATTAGACGTTTTTGGACTCGATCAATTTACGCATCCGTTTGCCCGGAGTGAACTTTACTGCATAACGGGCAGGGATGATGATAGGTACTGAAGCATTTTTAGGATTGCGTCCGATTTTTTGCTTCCGTTCGACAACCTCAAACACACCAAAGTCGCGGAACTCAAGACGATCCCCTTCGGTCAAACACTCGGTCATTTTGTCCAAAAACGCTTGAATCACGTGCCGTACTTCATTCGGGCGCATTTTCTTTTGTTGAGAAATCGTGTTGATAAGCTTTTTCTTGGTCATGGTGTTTTTCTTTGTCAACGTTGCCATAAGTTAGAAACTCCTTAAAAAAGATGGTGGTGTACACGGTTATTCGATATGCATCATTGTCATATCTTGTTCATTTTCAAGCAAGTTGTTTCGAGTGATGCCGTACGAACCAATTTACGTGTCGAAAGTCTCCAATGGAGAAGTTCTGCGATCTTTACAGGTCTAGAGAATTCGGGCTAAGGGTTTTTTGGTGCCCTTTGCTAATCATTCACGCTAAAACATCTCTATTTTTAGGATCAAGTCTTTTTTTTATTCTCTCTTAGTTATTTAACCCTCACTAGCATCTTATTTTTCTTGCCCGCTGCGAGAAGCAGGAGCCTCCCTTCGATGAGCCGGTCGGAGGTAATGCTGTAATTCTCATCTGAAATCTTTTCGTTATTCAGCGAAACCCCTCCGTTGCGGATCAAGCGGCGCGCTTCCCCCTTGCTCGGCTGCAGTCCTGTGGCGACGAGCACATCGATCAATTTTGCGTCGACAACCGCGCTACGAGGCAAATCGAAGTTTGGCATGTCGCCCGATT
>JAGVLX010000009.1 GCA_020054065.1 Parachlamydiales bacterium
GTTTTGAGGGTTTCAGGATGATTGCCTAACTTTCCGGATAGTTGGGCGATTTCGGGCCAGCGCGGATTTTGTCCATCCCGCGCGAACTCTTGGTAGTCGTTTTCCCACGCATCAAAATCGGGATAGAGGTTGTGGACATTCCATAAGTCATTTCTGTCTATTTCCGAGCGATGTTTAACCATAAAACCTCATGCAAATATATAGGATGTGAAAGATAGAATAACTGAGAGGAAGGGATTTTAGGAAGGAAGAAAAGAACTACTCTTGAACGGCGACCGTCCGGTCGAGGACATCTTTGGTACAGTAGACTGGTGCATTATGCATGAGAGCCAAGGTGATCGAATCACTGGGCCGGGCATCGATTTCCACGATATGGCGCATTTCAGCTGTGTATTGTTCCAGAAACAGGCGGGCAAAATAGATGGTGTCTTGAATATCGGTGATGACCACCTGCAGCACTTTGACATCCATCGACCTTAAAATCATATCAATTAGATCATGAGTGAGCGGGCGTGGTTTTTCGGTGCCGGCCAAAAAAGTTTGAATAGTTTTGCCGACATGGGGTTCTGTATAAATGGCGAATTTTTTTTCGCGCGTGCCCAATACCACAACCGTATACGATTTGGTCTGCATAATTTTGTCGAACGATAGCGGAATCAGTTCCGATTGCATAGACACCTCAAATATATTTATATAAGGAGGTTATTTTTGAGACAATTGCAAAAGAAGCATAGTAACTACCGCACTTCTGTTCGGCCATCGGGATAACCGACAATCACGCGGCCAGCCAAATTCAAGAATAATCCGGTTTCGACGACCCCCGGAATTTGATGCAGTAAGGCATTCACATGTTCCGGATCGCTTAAAGGCTTTTTTAAATGCAGATCTAAAATAAAATGACCATTGTCGGTGGTAAACGGTTTGCCATTGCGCATTCTGACGACGGGATGAAATCCCTGCTGGGCAATTTTACGCAACGTCGAAAGATAGCCGAATGACTCCACTTCCACCGGTAAAGGGCATTGGCCTAATGCACTCACAAGCTTGGTGGAATCGATAATCACAATCATTTCACGGCTTGAGGAAGCCACAATTTTTTCGCGCAGTAAGGCCCCCCCGCCGCCTTTGATCATCCGTTTCTTCTCATCCACTTCATCGGCGCCGTCCACATCCACATCAAGCACCTCTACCTCATTTAGGTCGATCAAGGGAATGTGCAGTTTTTTGGCCAATTCAGCAATATGGATAGAGGTTGCCACCGCTTGGATGGATAATCCTCTGCGGCAGGCAGCTCCTAAATGGGCGATGAATTTTTCAGATGTAGAACCTGTGCCAAGCCCAACCACCATTCCGTCTTCGATCAAGGAAACCGCTTCGGCGGCCGCTGCCTCTTTCGCCAACTCTTGGCTTTTTTGAATCGGATGTGCCATAGTAAAGTAAATAAAGGGTTTAAAAACATATTGGCCGTGAAATGATTACTCTACAAGAGCTTTGTCACTATTTAAATGGGTTTCTCCAAACCGCTTTGTTTGAAGATTATTGCCCGAACGGATTGCAGCTGGAAGGAAAAAACGAAGTGAAACGGATCGCAACTGCTGTTACTGCCGATTGGGCCACAATCCAACAGGCCGCATCAGCTCAGGTCGATCTGTTGCTTGTCCATCACGGATTATTTTGGAATCGCGATCCCTATCCGATCACCGGCATCAAAAAAGAGAAAATCGCTCTGTTGCTCAAGCATAATATCTCTTTACTTGCGTACCACTTGCCGCTGGATGCTCATCCCGAAATCGGCAACAACTGGAAGGCTGCCAAAGATTTAGGTTGGCAAGAGCTTCAGCCATTCAGCGTAGGCGTAAAAGGGCGCGTTTCTCATCTTCCAGTGGAACAATGCATTCGCCAACTTGAGCAATACTATGACCATCATGCGGTTTCGGCCTTAGGGGGCGCTAAAACCATCCATTCGATCGCCCTAATCTCCGGCGGAGCCTACAAAAGCCTTTCCGATGCGGCTAAAGAGAGCATCGATCTGTTCATCACTGGGAATTATGATGAACCGGCGTGGAATGTGGCTTTTGAAGAAAAGATCAACTTTGCGGCATTGGGGCACACGGCAACGGAAAAGATCGGCCCCAAAGCCCTTGGAGAGCATTTAAAACAGCAATTCAATCTTGAAGTGCGCTTTATCGATACGGCTAATCCGTTCTAACCGCGGGTAACGCGCCCCTCCAGTTGCCGGCTGGATGTTTTTTTGGCAGTTTTAAACGGATTTTTTTGATTGAACCAGTTCAGCCAGGTATCTCCGATTTCCTGGCGGTCGTAAAAGTAGACGTGCCGCTTTTTAAACTGGCCGGATTTGAGGGCGAGATTCTTAAATGGCTTACTCTCTTGTCTTAGCGTTTCCAAGAGAGGAAGATATTTTTTGTTCGTAAGCCGGTTTGAAGTTTTTGGCGCCTTGGCTTGACTCGACTGAGGCTTAGGTTCGGGTTTGATCTTCATCATCCACTCCTTGGTACAACTTCACCATAGTCAATTTAAACATTAAATTGTAGTGGTACACATTAAAATTTCCGTCTTTAAGTCAAACTCCCAAATCGCTATGATCGGAGTTCATAACCCCCTAGGAATCAGCTTATGTCTCAAAATGTTGTCCAAGTTTTACAAGAACGCGGTTTTATCGATGCAATGACGAGTGAAGAACTCATTAAAATGGCCGATCACCCCCTTAAAGTGTACTGCGGATTCGATCCTTCGGCCGACAGCCTACACCTCGGTAACCTGGTGGCGATCATGGGACTCGCGTGGTTCCAACGGTATGGACACACTCCGGTCGTCATTGTCGGCGGAGCCACGGGGATGATCGGCGATCCCTCCGGAAAAAGTGTCGAACGGCAGCTCCTGGATGAAGCGACCATCAATACCAACTTGGCAGGAATCCGGCGCAATTTAGAAAAAATTCTCACCAGCTCCAACGGGGCACAGCCAATTTTCCTCAACAATTTGGATTGGTTTAAACATTTCACCTTTATCGATTTCTTACGGGAGATGGGTAAAAACTTCCGCATGGGGATCATGCTCTCGAAAGATAGCGTCAAAAGCCGGCTTAGCTCAGAAGAGGGGATGAGCTTTACCGAATTTTGCTATCAACTATTGCAAGGCTACGATTTCTTACACCTCTTTGAGAAACATGGTGTCACCGTGCAACTCGGAGGAAGCGATCAGTGGGGCAACATCACAGCGGGGATCGATTTAATTCGGCGTGTGAACGGAGCCCAAGCGTACGGAGTGACCTGGCCTTTGCTGACCCGCAGCGACGGGCAAAAATTTGGCAAGAGCGAAAAAGGCGCTATCTGGCTTGCGCCTGAAAAAGTTTCTCCCTACGAGTTTTATCAATATCTCTATCGCGTCGCCGATGCCGATGTCATTAAACTTCTACGGCTGCTGACCTTCGTCGACTTAGAGGAGATCAAAGAGTTCGAGCGGATGCTGATTAGCAAAACATGCCCGCCGAACGCGCCCCAAAAACGGCTTGCTGAAGAGGTTACCCGCATTGTCCATGGGGAAGAAGGGCTCCAAAAGGCGCTCAAAGCAACGGAAATTGCGAAGCCAGGCAGCCAGACGGA
>JAGVLX010000041.1 GCA_020054065.1 Parachlamydiales bacterium
CGTTTCGATGCTTACGAGCCGAATTATTATGTAGAACACCGTGTCATCCTAGATGATCCCATTTGTTATGCCATCGCCAATCAGAAAAAGCTTGTGATTACCCTGGAAGGCTCGGAGAAAGTGAGCGCTAATGAACTTAAAGTGATCACCAAACAAGTGACGGTAGAGCCTTATGCGTATGGATTAACTAAAGAAGGAAAGCCTGTTCTACGTGGAAATGTGGTGGAAGACAAACTCGTCAGAGAAGTCACAGTGAAATATGGCGAAGATAAGTTCGATGTCACCGACAAGGAAAAGAAAGGGTATTTCTCAGGATGGTTTAACTCCGATAAAGTGAAAGATTTAGACATTCGCAAAATCAATTCGATCGATGTGATTCAAGGATCCCATTTTGATGCACCGAAAGATGTATCAGGCTTGAACAAAGATTATGTTCAGGTGCTGTGCCAGATTCCTACAGGACAATAATTTAAACAGGACCAGGACATCCACGACATACAGGACAAAACGCTAATTTTTTGTCCTGTATGTCGTGGATGTCCTGTTTGTCCTGGTCTTGAGCGTTTTTTATTCACAACTTTTAAGGAACACGCATCGTAGTCTCTGCCTTCGATGTTTGAATCCATTGCCCATTTTCTAATTTGTAAGTCAGGTCATATCGGGCTAATTCAGGATATAAACTTAAGTGGTTCCACTGACCCGCCATCGGGTTTCTTTTATCGTTGTGCCGTTCAAATCCTCGATTTTGAATGATACCTGGTCACCAATCGTTAATGGCATAATGATTCCTTGTACGTTTTCTTATTTTTACCTGCGTTGAATTTCTTTCAAGACAACATAAACTCATTGCGATTCCTGGTAAAACTCCCGGATGACTGAGTTATTTCCCATCCTGCAACGTTATCATGTCTGTATTGGGTTGTGCTTTTAATTTCTAGAACATCAAGATTTTTTGAATAAGAAAACAAGGGTTTAATCGCAATGAATTGCGTTTGCTCTGTCTGTTCTTTCCTAGCACATGTTGGATCAGCATCGAGTCGTGTCTGTGATAAAATTTTTGAAATGCTTACATATCCGTCTTTTAGAATGGCATTTTTTATATCAGGATCATTATTAAAACGTTTAAGAATGGGGTGGATTGGGGGATGTTTGATTAAATAGTACAGGCGAAACGGCATAAGTGTTGCGCGTGGGATCAAAGTGACTAAATCAATAGCGATTCCTCCAATAGAGGCTAAAAATTTAAGGGCAAAACCGTTTACATGGAGCGCGTGATTAATAAACGTCGGCAAAAACAAATCGGCCATGAAAAGTTTAAAACTTTCATTGCGTGCAACTAGAATGATGGCTCGCCATTTTGAAAGGCATGGTATTGAATAAGCAAGGTCGTTGTATTCGCTGAAGTCGGTAGTGGCCTTATTTTGCCAAAGAATCGTACGATCTAATTGTCTAATTTCGAATGTTTTAGTAGAACCAAGGTTTAATTGAAGCGGCATAATTATTCCTGTTTTAATAAAAATAGTATCAATTAAGTAATTAAAATTCAAAGCGTTAAATTATTTTAAATGTTTTTCATCTAGTGGGCTGATTATTAATTATAATTATTTCTTTGCGCATTGGTTGCTTTGCGATAAAAATAAAATCGCAAAAGGTGCCAAGAAGCTAAGTAGAACCCCCTTCCTCTTCGGATTTGATCTCATCGATGCTTTTTGTGATGATCGATGCATTGCGGGTATCGGTGAAATAGAGGAACATCCATTCAATCATGACGATAAAGCGGTTCCTGAAACTGATCAGAAACATGACGTGGATTAAACCCCATAGTAGCCAGGCAAACAGTCCTGAAAAACAAAATTTTCCTATGACGGCCACTGCTTTGGCTTTTCCGATCGTTGCCATGCTCCCCTTATCAAAATATTTAAAAGGCTTTCGCTTTTCTTTAGGGATTTGTTTTTTGATGAGATTCGCTACATACTCCCCTTCTTGGATGGCAACTTGGGCCACCCCTGGCAATGTGCCGTAGCGTGAGTCAGCCGCCGCGGCGGCGTCACCGATCACAAAGATGTGGGGGTGATGAGGAAGGGAAAGATCCGGTTCAACGATCACGCGTCCTTGCTTATCAAGGGGAACATCTAAGGATTGAAGCAGAGGGGATGCTGAGTTTCCGGCCGCCCAAATGATGTTTGCAGACTCAATGAACCGATCTTTTGTATAAACTCCTGCAGAGGTGATATTCGTCACGCGTGTATTCGTTAACACGGTCACTCCAAGTTTTTCCAAGGCTGTTTGCGCTTTTGCGCTTAGCTTCGGCGGATAGGTGGTTAAGATCTCAGGGTAAGATTCAACCAGAAACACTTCGGTCATTTTGGGATCAAATTTTTTGAAGTATTTTAATAAGGATGTACGGACGATTTCCGCAATGGCACCCGCCATCTCGACTCCGGTCGGCCCTCCGCCAATGACGACAAAACGTAAATATTTTAAAGCTTGTTTCGGATCGCTGCACTCTTCAGACAATTCAAAGGAAAGGAGGATGTGTTCTCGAATTTTGAGCGCATCAGTCAATGATTTGAGGCCATGGGCCCAAATTTTCCAGGCATTATTGCCGAAGTAGGTATTGATCGCCCCAGCGGCAATGATTAAGGAATCAAAGGGAATCTTTTCCCCTTCCATGAGTGTCAAAGTGTTATTTTGCTTATCGATGGCCGTGACTTCGTTCATGATAATGGTGGCGTTGTCTTGGCGGTGTAGGATGTCGCGTATGGGTGTGGCGATATTATTTTCAGACAGTGCTGCCGTGGCCACTTGGTAGAGCAGGGGCTGAAACAGGTGGTGGTTGGTCTTATCGATGACTAACAGATCAACAGCGGCTTTACGCAGCCCTTGAGCCGCTTTGAGGCCCCCGAATCCCGCTCCAATAATGACTACTTTGGGCTTCCCCAAATTCTCCATTTCTGTGCCTCTGTGTCTCTATGGTGAAATTTTTCCATCCATCACACTGACACAGAGTCACACAGAAACACAATATCAAAATCGCATGGTGAGATCAGCGCCAAGCATAAACATACCCTTCTTGGTCCCTAAATCGAATGCTTTGCGCGTCCAGTTGCGATAATAACCGATTTCAGGCCGCAGAGTCGATGACAGGACCAGGACAAACAGGACCTTCACGACAAACAAGACATACAGGACTTAAGAAATTGTCCTGTTTGTCCTGTGTCATCGACTCTGCGTTGAATTGTTTTTTCAGGAGCCTGCAGGAGTGAAATTCTGGATACTCTGTTTCAAGTACTGGAACCATTGGAACACTTCGACAATGGTTTGCTGATTATATTGCTTGAAGCCGATGCAGACGATCATCATCGCTAACAATGACTTTAAGCCCATCCCTAAGAACGTAATTTGCACCTGCGGCGCCAACCGGTTGGCGATCCCCAAGAACACGTCGGTCATCAAAATTACCAACAAAGCTGGAGCAGCTAACTGCGTCGTGATGGTCATCACGCGGGTTAAAAGATCAAATTGGATCTGCCAAAAATTGGTATCTTTCTTGAAAAAAGAGGCTGCTAGCAGCTTGTCTGGCGGCAAAACTTCATAAGAGGCAATGATGGCGTTCATCACATAGAACGGGCCGTCGATCATAAAAAACAGAAAAATCAAGATCATATTATAGACCGTACCGATGGGCGACGACTGGTTCTGGATGGTGGGGTCGTTGACCATCAAGCTAGCACCGCCCCGTTGGTGGTCGATAATCATCCCGACGTTTTGCACGATGATAAACGGAATGCTAACGATAAATCCAATCGAAAACCCAATAAACATCTCTTTGAGCAGCAAAAACATCATCCCCACATTAAATTCAAGCGGTGTGGTGATGTTGGTGATCATCGCCGGCAAAAAAATAACGAACAGCGACAAGGCAAAGGTGACTTTGACCGGGTGGGGCAAGACGCGCGCGCCAAAGAAAGGCGACAAGGCGATAATCGGTAAGATTCTGGCCATGCTCAAAAGCATGAGGGAAAGAAATACCTCAGGCTTATAAGCGCCTATGGCGCTATTCAAAACTAGGCTGACATAATCATCGCCCATACTTCACCTTCACGCGCCGGATATGGTCCAGGCAGCAAAATTGGTAAAGATCGCACGTGCAAAAGTCATGATTTGCGCACCGAGCCAGCCACCCAAAAACATTAAGGTCAGGGTCACAGCGACAAGTTTAATCGTAAACGACAAGGTTTGCTCTTGGATTTGCGTTGCGGCCTGAAAAATCGCCACCACCAGACCGAAGAATAGGCTGATTAGAATGGGCGGTGCGGAAAGGATCAAGATTAACAGCAATCCCTGATAGGCAAGCTGTACAACTTGGGTTTGAAACATAAGATGCGCTCCTTTCCTTTATCGATAAGTTGAAACAAGGCCTTCAATCAACAGCGTCCAGCCATCCAGCATGACCAGCAGGAACAGCTTCAATGGCATCGAAATCGTCACCGGCGATAACATCATCATCCCCATAGCCAACAAGATGTTAGAGGTAACCAGGTCGATGACAAAAAATGGAATGTAAATCAGCACTCCGATCTCGAATGCATCCTTTAGCTGGCTGGTGATGAAAGAGGGGACGACAATCATAAAATCGTCCGGCTTGATGGTGGTGCGGTTTTGCTCAGGCAGCACTCGCAAGGCCATCCGGTAGAATAACGCCTGGTGCTTAGGACTGCTATTCTTTTTCAAAAATTCGCGCAGCGGTTCTTTGGTATCTTGGGCAATAGCGATCACATAATCAGCACTTCCGGGAGCGATAAGCGAATCGGGCATCTCTAAGCGGCCGACCGTCTGTTGGGCGGCATCATACATTTTTAAGCCGGTCGGATACATCACGAATAAGCTAAGCATAAACGCCACGCCGTTGATGACTTGGTTGGGGGGCGCTTGCTGCACGCCCAACGCACTGCGCAACAGCGACAATACGATCACAATCTTCATGAATGAGGTCAAGATCATGACGATGAATGGCAGAAGCGCAAGCAAGGCAAGCGCGACAGCTTGGGCAATCAGGTTGGGGGGCTTGTATTCAAAAAGTTCCGGTGGAATTTCCGCTTTTTCTTGTTGCGCTTGCGTAGGCGGCTGTCCGGGACGGGTTGTCTGCTGGCGCACGGGGGCCGGTGTTTTTTCAGGCGCGGGTCCTGTCTGGGAGAACAATTGATCGGTTGGAATGAAGAATAAAGCGAAGGCAATCAGAAAATAGCAGATATTTTTGAAAGTGAACATCCGAGCTGCTAGGGTCATAGGATCATGCCTCTTTTGCGATTATGCTTCTTTAACGCTTAATCATCGTTTGAAATGCTTGTTCAAGGACACGCCATTGGTTATCAAGCTGGGCATTGATAATGCCCCCTTCGGTTTCGATAACGCATCCGCCGGCTGCAATGTCATTCCGCTCGATCAGGGTTAATGATTCGAGTTCTTCA
>JAGVLX010000076.1 GCA_020054065.1 Parachlamydiales bacterium
GTTTGGTTCGGTCTTCATAGTGTAGCGTAAAATTTTTCAAAGAGCCAAGCGGTATCCACTGGCCCGGGTGCTGCTTCAGGATGAAATTGGACGGCAAAGTAGGGAAGTTTGCGATGGGCAATTCCTTCCACTGTGCTGTCGTTTAGGTTTTTAAACGTGACTTTCCATTCGCTAGGCAAAGTAGTGTGATCGATTGCATAACCATGATTTTGGCTCGTGATATAACACTTACCGGTATCGGTATCCATACACGGCTGGTTATGTCCACGATGCCCGTAACGCAATTTGTATGTCTTGGCTCCGGCCGCCAAGGCGAGCAGCTGCGCCCCTAAACAGATGCCAAAAATGGGTTTCTGTTTTTCTAACGCTTTTTTCAAATGCTTGATGGTTTCTTGGCACACTTCCGGATCGCCTGGTCCATTTGAAATGAACACTCCATCGTACTCTTCTTTGGTGTAATCGTAATGATGCGGCACGCGATGCAGCTCCACCGGAAACTCTTTCAAGCTGCGCAAAATGTTGGTTTTCATTCCACAATCGACGACGATCACTTTTTTCCCTTTCGTTCCCTGAACCGCTTTGGCTTTGACGGAGACTTGGTCGACCAAATGAGCTTTATTCGGATCGATAAAATGCACAACTGTCTTAGGATCAGTAGTTATTGCACCTAGCACCACTCCCTTTTCCCGCAACAACTTCGTTAGGTGACGCGTGTCGATTCCCACAATGAGGGGGATGCGCTGCTCCTTCAACCAATCTAATAGCGACCATTTGCCTAAGCTATGGCTCCATTGCACACACGCCTCATTCACGACGACGCCGGCAGCATGAATTTTCTCAGATTCCCATAATTCCGGTGCAGGAACTCCATAATTCCCCATCAATGGATAAGTGAAGACTAAAATCTGTCCGGCAAAAGAGGGATCGGTGAGCGATTCGAAGTAACCGGTCATCCCGGTCGTAAACACCACCTCGCCAAAAAAATGGCCTTGAACCCATTCTGGGGACATTCCCTCGAATAACTGGCCGCTTTGGAGAGTAAGGTATGATGTGTTCATGGCGGTCAAATTTTTCGCCAAAGTAACAAGATCAATTTTTAATTACAATCTTTTCATCGGCGCTCCGACAGAGTCTAATAATTTTGTAATTGGGGACAAGTCACTTACGTTTCGATAGCCAAAATTTAAATCAATGCGCTATATCATCATATGAATGGTACAGGATTATGCTGCGCTTTACGATTGCCCTATTCATTTTTTTGACGGCATCTTGGCTTGACGCCGCTCCCGTCAACACGCTAGTTGAGAACGCACAGAGCCGTGAGTGGACAATGCCCGATTTAGACGGGCTGACGGAATCTGAAGTATTGGAACGGTTAACGCCGTACCATTTGAAAATTTTCTCCCGCAAAGGGGGATTTCCAGAGAATGAGAAGCAGTCTTTAAAGGTTGAATTGCAAGATCCGCTCCCAGGAGAACCGATTCGCCCTGGCTATTTTATCCGGGTGACCTATTACCAAAGGTATCAGCCCGAAGTGATCGTTCCCAAACTGATCGGACTGACACCCGCAGAAGCGCAAGAAAAATTGAGCGCTATGGGGCTTTACTACAACGAAACAGATGTTGAAAAAGCCAAAAAATATTCTGATTCGCAAAAAATTTATTGGCAAAAGCCAACCGAAGGAGACAAAATTCGAAGAGGCAGCGCGGTAAACATTCGGGTTTACGACCGCTATATTCCACGGGTTCCCCCGATTAATGGAGATTCGCTCGGAGATGCACGCGATAAGATTAAGAACGAGGGATTGGTTCCGATCATCCGTATTGGCGAGCATGCAAAAAGGGAATACGATGAAAACCGGGTCTATATGATCACGCCTGAACCCCATACCCCCATGCAAGAATTTGATTCGGTCATTATTACGATCTATGACACGTACGAATAATTATGCTTACGTTGTTGAGCTATGCTTACGCCCTTGCCGCCCTTAGCGGGATCTTTTATCCGCAGATAGAGTTTTACACCTATCCTCCGGGTGGTGCCTTATCAAAAATTGCCCTTAAAAACCACCCTGGATTAAACGAATCGTTCACGACGCGTTTCTATACTTCTATCCATACCCCTTCGATTCAACGTACAGCGGTTCAAACATTGGTGGTTTTGCCGCCGGGTGTGCATCCGGGAGATAAGCCTCCAGCAATCGTCATGATTTATCCGGGATCCAATCTCGCACAAGATTACAAAGGCCCCTATACCAGCACAGAAGTGACCTTGCCGAATGCGTTATTCTTGTCCGAAGGATACGCATTGGTATTAGTCGATTTGCCGATTGGACCCGAGGGTGTGTCTGGCAATCCGCTGCAAGAAACTTATGACTTATTGATGGCCCAAATCGACCATGCGGTTGAATTGCAATTGATCGATCCGGAGCGACTGGCATTGATGGGGCAATCGTATGGAGGCTACGCTGTCGGTGGAATGATTGCGATGACTAACCGCTTTAAAACGGCGGTGGCGATTGCTGGCGCTTACGATCTATTTGGCAATTATGGCGAATTTGGAATCGATAGCGGACAATATAATCGCAACTGGGCAGAAACCGGACAAGGGCGGATGGGAACGCATCCGTGGGTCAATCAAGAAAAGTATTTAAAAAATTCTCCTTACTATTTGGCGGATCACATTCATACGCCGTTGTTGTTGCTGCATGGAACAGGGGATCATTTTTGTGATATGCGTGAATCGCAAAAAATGTACTCGGCCTTGCAATGCCAGGGGCGCGAAGTGCAATTAGGGTTATATAAGGGCGAAGGGCATCGTATCTACGATTGGTCGAAATCCCATGCCGACGATGCTGCCCAAAAGACAGCCCTTTTTTTACGCCAACATCTTAAATAGACAGGACATACAGCACATTTTTTTAGGTTCTATGTTTAACATCAACGATTTTTGTCCTGTTTGTCGTGTATGTCTTGTGTGTCGTGTTAATCTGTTTTAATGAAGCGAATCAGGTAACTACGATTCACAACGCTTTTGGGTCCAAGCCAGATGTTCCACAAGGCGCGTGCAAATGGCAAGCTGCGGATTGGCTGCATCCGCTTTCCATTAATCTCCGTCAACACCACCCCTTCTGGCAACCAACGTACAATCACTTGATCATTTGTTTTGATATCAGATTCAAAATAGCCTAAGAATTGCCCGATTTGGTCCCTGACAGCATCGATTTCATTCGCTGTAGAGCTATGCAAAAACGATTCCCATAACCCTTCTTTCACATCTTCCTGGTCGACATCGATCGTCCAGACTAAAAACAACTCTTTTGCTTGCCGGTCCTGAAAGATCTCCTCATAAACTGTATCTTTCGGCCCTTTGACCGGATCTTGAAGATAGTGGGCGATGGCATAGATGTTCATGAAGTACTGGATCCGGGTTGTGGTCCCCGTTAACTCCAGCACATATTCAATATCTTTAGCTTTAAAAGTGATTTGTTTGGGGAACGAACGTCCTGATCCGCTATCAGTAACCATTTCCTGGGCATTCAGAGAAGCCATACCGGCCAATACCCAGACAGCTAACAGGATCGCACGCATCGTTTCCCCCAAAGATTAAGATTCGCCGCGGCACTCTTCGTCTGTACAGCACTCGAGGTGGGCACCGCAACACTTCTTATATTTTTTCCCGCTGCCGCACGGACATTGGTCGTTCCGGGCAGTGACAGGCGGCGCCACAATCGGCTGCATCCTTACTTTACGCGCTTCGGGTGGTTTTTGAGAAGGCGGTTCATCTGGCTTGGGATTTTGCGGCGGAACTCGTTGCTGCTGTTCCATATCCGCAATGAGAGACCGAGTGGTTTCTAACTGCAGTTTGCTCATGAGCTGCTGCATCTGCTCCGGCTGGAACGGCATCATCTCAAACCGGAAAAGATTTTGCGAGATCCGGTCTTTCAAGTTGCGGCTGAGCTCGTCAAACAAACCAAACGCCTCATGTTTGAATTCAAGCAAAGGATCCCGCTGCGCGACAGAACGGAGCGATACATCTCCGCGCAGGTGGTCCATCACAAGCAAGTGTTCCTGCCATAAATGATCCACTTCGCGGATCATGATATTGCGCATAGCACGGTTGACGGGAGATTCAATATTTTCTCTGCCTGGCGGCGGAGGAGGGATTTTCTTTTTCTCCCGGTCAATCTTTTCGCGGAATGTATGCAACACTTTATCGACGGCGAGCTGGACCAGCTCGTGCTGTTCCATATGGTCGTTATCGAACAGTCCTTCTTCAAAGTTGACGGGGAAGTGCGCCATCAACCATTGGCGGTAACCTTCCGGATCCCATCCTCCTTCTTCGCCGCGGCTGCGGAAAAACTCTTCGGCGCCTTGTTCGCATACATTGTGCAGCACTTCTTCTGCTAGGTGTTCGACATCGTCGGTGTGGAGGATGTCATTGCGGAAAGCGTAAATCTCCGTACGCTGCTTGTTCATCACGTCGTCATACTCTAATGTATGCTTACGGATGGTATAGTTACGCTGTTCTACCCGTTTTTGGGCGGTTTCGATCGATTTGTTCAAGATCCTTGCCGAGATTGGCTCCCCTTCGGGCGGACGGAACCGCTGGATCACGTTCGTCAGGGTTGGCGAAGCAAACAGGCGCAGCAATGAATCTTCGAACGAGATATAAAACTTGGAACTGCCAGGATCGCCTAAACGAGCGCAACGGCCGCGCAGCTGGCGGTCAATACGGCGTGATTGATGGCGGGTAGTTCCGATCACAAACATCCCACCCACATCGGCCACCCCTTTTTCCAATTTGATGTCGGTCCCGCGGCCGGCCATGTTGGTAGAGACCGTGATTGCTGCACGCCGTCCGGCATGCGCGACAATTTCCGCTTCGCGTTCGTGGTTTTTCGCGTTCAAAACGGTATGTTCAAGCTTATTTGCTTTTAAGATGCGCGATAACTTTTCCGACACTTCAACCGATTCGGTTCCGATTAAGATGGGGCGCCCTTGGGCGTGAACCTCTTTAATATCCCGCAAAATGGCGTTATATTTTTCCCGCTCGGTCATGTAGATCTCGTCATTCATGTCGTCGCGGACGCAAGGCTTGTAGGTCGGAATGACAAGGACTTCTAATTTGTAGATTTCTTTGAACTCGTGCGCTTCGGTAATACACGTTCCGGACATGCCCGACAATTTGGTGTACATGCGGAAGAAGTTCTGCAGCGTAATCGTCGCATACGTTTGCGTTTCTTTTTGGACGGCGACCCCTTCCTTCGCTTCGATCGCTTGGTGCAATCCATCCGAAAAGCGGCGTCCTGGCTGCGGACGGCCCGTGTGTTCATCGACGATGATGATTTTATCATCTTGAACCAAATAATCGACATCCCGCTCCATTAACAGATGGCCGCGGAGCAATTGTCTTAAGTTGTGGGCACGCTCTTTCCGCTTCGCATCCTCTTCTTTGGCAGCCATTTTGCGCTGCGCCTTTTGCTCTTCGGTCAAGGAAGGATCGCCATCGATCAGCGCATATTCATGACCCAAGTCGATCATGATAAAGTCTTCGCTCTTGCCGACATTGGAACTTTCGTCCCAGGCAATAATCCCTTTATCGGTCAGCTCATATTCATTAGCGCGTTCATCGACAATGATAAACAGTTCGGCCAGGGCGCGGTGTTTCTCTTCTTTATTTTGTTCAGAGTAGTAATGCAAATCCCACTTATCGATCGCGGCCCGCATTTCAGGCTCTTCTTTGATCCGTTTGAGAATTTTGTTGTTAGGAGTCCCTTTGCCGACAAGCCACAGTTTACGGAATGCTTCCGAGAGCACCTCTTTGCTTGGAGGATTCGCGCTGTCTTGCTGATCGATCACTTTGCGCGCTTCCGTTGCCAGCCGGTTGCACAAATCGCGTTGGCGCTGCACCAGCTGTGCGACGCCGTCTTTCAATTCATTATACATTTGACGGCTGTCAGGCACCGGCCCAGAAATAATCAAGGGTGTCCGTGCTTCGTCGATCAAGATCGAATCGATCTCGTCGACAATCGCATAGTAATAACCGCGCTGCACTTGTTCGTTTTTGCTTTGTGCGATCGAGTTGTCCCGTAAATAATCAAATCCGAATTCCGATGCTGTTCCATACACCACATCCGCTTCGTACACCTGTTTGCGTGCACTCATTGGAGTTTCGCCGGTCAACGAAGCTGTGGTCAAACCCAACCAGCGCAGAATCGATCCCACCCATTGGCAGTCGCGTTGCGCCAGATAATCGTTCACGGTCACGAGATGCACCGGCTTGCCGGTCAGCGCATTCAAATAGAGCGGCATGACGGCTGTCAGCGTCTTTCCTTCCCCCGTTTGCATCTCAGCGATCGCGCCGTGATGCATCGCAATGGCGCCTAAAATCTGCACATCATACGGCACCATGTCCCATTTTTGATCATAACCGGATACATGCACATCGGTCCCGATCATCCGCCGGCAAGCATTCTTGACAACGCCGTACGCTTCAGGAAGCAGGTTATCGAGTGGTTCGCCTTGCTTAAGCCGCTCCTTAAACTCTTGCGTTTTGGCTTTGATCTGCTCATCGCTTAGAGATTTTAGCTTCTCATCCCA